>CAZZZJ010000132.1:0-3708 GCA_964658355.1 Beijerinckiaceae bacterium | reverse complement strand
CTCAGCGACCGCCAGCGCCAGACCCGGCGCACCGACATCGCGTTCTGGCTGCACCTGCTCGCCGCCCCGCTGATCGTGCATCCGATGCTCACCACGGTCCTCAGGAACGGCGACGAGCCGACGACGGTCTCGGCGATCCTGGTCCTCGGCGTCGTCCTGTTGCTGGCGCTGGTGGCGCTGGTCACCGACCGGCGCGCGATCCTCGTCGCCGGCCTGACCTATGCCGGGGTCGCCTTCGGAACCCTGATCCGGGACGCCGGCTTCTCCAGCCGGGCCGCCCCGTTGAGCTTCCTCGCGCTCGGCGCCTTCGTCCTGCTGCTCAGCGCCGGCTGGCACGCGATGCGGGGCATCGTCCTGCGCGGCCTGCCCGCGCCCCTGGCAGACCGGCTGCCGCACCCGATCGGAGCCCGATGACCACGTTTTCCCCCCGCGAGATCGTCTCGGAACTCGACCGCTTCATCGTCGGCCAGCACGACGCCAAGCGCGCGGTCGCCATCGCGCTGCGCAACCGCTGGCGCCGGCAGCAGCTCACCGGCCCGTTGCGCGAGGAGGTCGCGCCGAAGAACATCCTGATGATCGGCCCGACCGGCTGCGGCAAGACCGAGATCGCCCGTCGCCTCGCGCGGCTCGCCGGCGCACCGTTCCTCAAGATCGAGGCGACCAAGTTCACCGAGGTCGGCTATGTCGGCCGCGACGTCGAGCAGATCGTGCGCGACCTCGTCGAGGTGGCGATCGGGCTGGTGCGCGAGGAGAAGCGCAAGGCCGTCAAGGCCAAGGCCGAGGCGGCGGCCGAGAATCGCATCCTCGACGCGCTGGTCGGCCCGACGGCGAGCCAGCCGACGCGCGACAGCTTCCGTAGGAAGCTCCGCGACAGCCAGCTCGACGACAAGGAGGTCGAGATCGAGCTGGCCGGCAGCCCGTCTTCCGGCCTGCCGATGTTCGAGATCCCCGGCATGCCGGGCGCCTCCATGGGTGCGGTCAACCTCGGCGACATGTTCGGCAAGGCGTTCGGTGCCGGGAAGGGCAAGCCGCGCCGGATGTGCGTGCGCGACGCCTACGCGCCGTTGCTGGCCGAGGAATCCGACAAGCTCGTCGACGACGACGCGCTGATCCGCGAGGCGATCCGCGAGGTCGAGGACAACGGCATCGTCTTCCTCGACGAGATCGACAAGATCTGCGCCCGTGAGGGCCGGTCCTCGGCCGACGTCTCCCGCGAGGGCGTGCAGCGCGACCTGCTGCCGCTGATCGAGGGCACGACGGTGACGACGAAGCACGGGCCGGTGAAGACCGACCACGTGCTGTTCATCGCGTCGGGCGCCTTCCACGTCTCGAAGCCCGCCGACCTGCTGCCGGAACTCCAGGGCCGGCTGCCGATCCGCGTGGAGCTGCAGCCGCTGACGGTGGAGGACTTCAAGCAGATCCTGACCTCCACCGAAGCGAGCCTCCTGAAGCAGACCGTGGCGCTGATGCAGACGGAGGGCGTGACGCTGGCCTTCTCGGACGACGCGGTCGACGCGCTGGCCCGCGTCGCGGTCGAGGTCAACGGTTCGGTCGAGAACATCGGGGCTCGGCGCCTCTCGACCGTGCTGGAGCGCGTCATCGACGAGGTCTCGTTCACCGCCACCGACCGGGCCGGGGAGACGGTGGCGATCGACGCGGCCTATGTCCGCGACCGCGTCGAGAGCCTGGCGGCCAACGCCGATCTCAGCCGGTTCATCCTGTAGCGCCGTGAGGGGCCCCGAGCGGGCAGGGGCGTCGGCGACGCTCCTGCCCGTCGTCGCGCTCGTCGTCGGCATGGTGTCGCTCCAGAGCGGTGCGGCCCTGGCCAAGAGCCTGTTCCCGATCGTCGGCGCGGCCGGCGTGGCGAGCCTGCGCGTCGGCTTTTCGGCGTTGATCCTGCTCGCAGCCTGGCGGCCGTGGCGGCGCAGCCTGGGCGCCCGCGAGGCCGGGATCATCGCGCTGTACGGCATCGCCCTCGGGCTGATGAACCTGACCTTCTACCTCGCGCTGCGCACGATCCCGCTCGGGCCGGCGGTGGCGATCGAGTTCCTGGGGCCGCTCGCGGTCGCGCTCTCGGCCTCGCGCCGGATCACCGACTTCGCCTGGATCGGACTCGCGGTCCTCGGGCTCGGATTGCTGCTTCCGCTGCGCGACGCGGGCGGCCTCGATCCCGCGGGCGTCGCCTACGCCCTGGTCGCGGCGTTGGCCTGGGCGCTCTACATCGTCTTCGGGCAGCGCGCCGGGCGCGTCGACGGTGGCCAGGCCGTGTCGCTCGGCATGCTCGCGGCGGCCTTGGGGGTGGCGCCCTTCGGCCTCGCGGCGTCCGGCACCGCCCTGTTCGATCCCGCGACGCTGGCGCTCGGCTTCGGGATCGCGGTGCTGTCGAGCGCGCTGCCGTACTCGCTGGAGATGGTGGCGTTGCGACGGCTGACGCGCCAGTCCTTCGGCGTGATGATGAGCCTGGAGCCGGCCATCGCGGCGCTTGCGGCGCTGATCCTGCTCGACGAGCGCCTGTCGCCGGTCCAGTGGCTGGCGATCGGCTGCGTCATCGCAGCCTCGGCCGGCATCACCGCGGGCGGCCGGAAGGCGGCCGCTGCGGGGACGGTGCCCTGACGGACGGTTCGGAACGGGTCGCGGCGGCGTTCGGCGCGGGTGGTCCGCCGGCGACGCCGGCGATCAGCCCTCCCACACCTGGCCCGGCCGCAACGCCAGGAAACGCGCGCGCGGACGCCCGGCCGCGTCCATCGCCGCCTCCAACGCTTGGGCCGGCTGCTCCACGCCCTCGTCGGTGAGGCGGAAGGTGCCCCAATGGTGGCCGAGCGCCTGGGTCGCGTCGAGCAGATCGAGGGCGGCGACCGCGTCGGCCGGGTTCATGTGCTGCGCCTGCATGAACCAGCGCGGCTCGTAGGCGCCGATCGGCAGGGTCGCGAGGCGCGGGGCGCCGAAGCGTGCCCGCACGTCGCGGAAGATCGCGCCGTCCCCGAGGCCCGTGTCGCCGACATGATAGTGGACGCCTTGGGGCGAGGTCAGCACGAAGGCGCACCACAGGGCCATGCGCCGGTCGTTCAGCCCGCGGGCCGACCAGTGATAGGCCGGCGTCAGGTGCACGGTCACGCCGTCGCCGAGGTCGACCGAGCCGCCCCAGTCGCGGGTCTCCACATGCATCGTGTCGTCGTAGCCGCGCAGGATCACGTCGTTGCCGAGCGGCGCGACGACCAGCGGCTGATGCGCCTGCCAGATCCGCGCGAGGCTCGGCCCGTCGAGATGGTCGTAGTGGTTGTGGGTGATCAGCACGGCATCGATCGGCGGCAGGTCGGCGAGCGCGATGCCCGGCGGGTTCGCGCGCTTCGGGCCGGCGAACCGCACCGGGCTCGCGCGCCGGGCGAAGACCGGATCGATCAGGATGTTGCGGCCGGCGACCTGCACCAGGTAGCTCGCATGCCCGATCAGCACGATCCGCAGGCCCGGGACGCGCTCGGGCGGGCGGTCGGCGGGGAAGGGGCTCGGAAAGCTCCGGGGCCAGGGCTCGCCCTTCCGCTCGGCCTTCCAGCGGACGACGTCGGCCAGGGCCTTGTCGGCGACCTGGCCGGGCGCGAAGAACCGCACCCCGTCGAAATGGTCGCTCTCCGGCCCGCGATAATACGGATTTCGTCCGCGCCGGTGGACGGCGTAGCCGACGCCCCCGAGCGTCATCACCGTGGCCGCGCT
>CAZZZJ010000131.1:5837-7967 GCA_964658355.1 Beijerinckiaceae bacterium | reverse complement strand
GTCGTCGAGGCGGCCGATGGCGAACAGCCCGATGCAGAGCACGTAGAAGATCAGCTCGATCTGCAGGGTCCAGTACAGGCCGATGATGTTCTCGACGCCGAAGAATTGCTGCAACATCGTGACGTTGGCCGGTACGAGCACGGCCGGGACATCGCGTCCGGCCCAGACGAACAGCACCAGCAAGCCGCAGGGGATCGACAGCCAGTAGGCCGGGTAGAGCCGGAAGAAGCGCGACAGGACGAAAGTCGCGATCGGTCGGTGGCTCGTCTTGAACAGCGAGAACGGCACCACGAAGCCGGAGACCGCGAAGAAGAGCGTGACCGCGATCTTGCCGAAATCGAGAACTTCGGTGAGGGACGACAGCACGAGCCGCTCTGCCGGGAACGGACCGAGATGGGTCCGCAATCCGAACTCCACCGTGCGCGCGTAGATGACCCCCAGGGCAGCCAGGCCGCGCAGGGAATCGATGCTGTGCAGGCGGCGCATGGACGGGTCCGACGGAGGCGATCACGACGCCGTGACGGCGAGAGCGTTGCAGCCGGACCGTCCCGCGACAAGGGGCCGTGCGCCGCCCGGTCGGTCGCATCGCGGCTTGTGCACCGGTTCCAGGCCCGGGCCGGCCGCGCATCACGACCGTGACCGAAAAACCTCGGCTGCCGAAGCGACGGCGTCGGTCCGGAATGCCGGTAAGCGCAACGCTTTCGAGGCGCGCGCTCCTTAAGCTTTCGTTCAGATCGGTTGGATCTCTATTAGCCGGCGTTCTCGTTTCGGGAACGGTAGGACATCGGTAAACCGCCGCCGCATCGGTTCGGGTGGCATCAGGAAGTTCGCGGCCCCCGCGAACGGCGATTGAACAGGACGAACTTCCATGTGTCCGCGTGACGCGATGCAAGACTTCGAGACCCAGGCCCCGTCGCATGATGGCGATCGTCCGCAGATGGATCAGGCCGAGGCCCGCTACGGCTTCCGACCGCTCGCCCTGCCGGCGCTCGCCGCCGCGGCCCGGCCCCGCAAGTCCGCGACGAAGGTCGACGCGCGCGGTACCCGACGCGGCGTCCTCGCGATCATCCACGAAGACGCACCCATCGACTGATCGTTCCGGGTCGTTTCGGCGTTCGGGTTCAACCTTGCGCAAGGGGTTTCCGTCACCGTTGATCGCGACGGTGACGACCTGCGCCGCGTTTTTGCCGGAGAGTCCGCGCAAGCCGGCGCTTGCGGTATCCCGTCGCGAGCCCGAGGACATCCGATGCTGATCCTGCCGAGCCGCAGGCAGGTCCTGACCGGACTGGGCGGAACCTTCGCCGCCGCGGCTGTCTCGACCGGCGCCTACGCGTTCGGCGTGGAGCCGCTGTATCGCCTCGTGGTGACCCGATACGCGCCGCGCCTGCCGCGGTGGACGCCGGGCCTGTCTCTCAGGATCGCGGTGCTCGCCGATTTCCACGTCTGCGAACCGTTCATGCCCCTCGACCGCGTCGCCGAGATCGTCGACGCGACGAACGCGTTGGCGCCCGACCTGATCCTGATGCTCGGGGATTACCCCGCTGCGGGGCGGATCGCCTGGAAGCGGGTGCCGCTCCCGGAGTTCGCCCGCCTGGCCGCCGGCCTGCGCGCGCCGCTCGGGACCTATTCGATCCTCGGCAACCACGATTGGTGGGACGATGCCGCCGCCCAGGCCGCGCGCGGCGGCGTGCCGGAAGCGCGCCGCGTGCTCGAGGCGGTGGGGATCCCGGTGATGGAGAACGACGCCCTGCGGCTGACCAAGGACGGGCATCCGTTCTGGGTCGCGGGCTTGGGCGACCAGCAGCCCTTCCTGATGTTCGACGACGACGGCGGCCGCGACGACCTGCCCGCGACGATGGCCAAGATCACCGACGCGGCGCCGGTGATCCTGATGATCCACGAGCCCGATGCCTTCAGCGCCGTATCGGAGCGGGTGTCGCTGACGCTCGCCGGCCATACCCATGGCGGGCAGATCCGCCTGTTCGGCCGTTCGCCGGCGATCCGGCCGATCCACGGCCACGACTATTCCTACGGCCACGTCGTCACGGGCGGCCGTCACATGATCGTGTCGGGCGGGTTCGGCGTCAGCCGCATCCCGGTCCGCCTCGGCGTCCCGCCCGAGATCGTCCT
>CAZZZJ010000131.1:0-5737 GCA_964658355.1 Beijerinckiaceae bacterium | reverse complement strand
GGTTCGGCGTCAGCCGCATCCCGGTCCGCCTCGGCGTCCCGCCCGAGATCGTCCTTCTGGAACTCGGATCGGCCTCGGCGCCCGCCGCCTGAGCGGCGAGACGCCTCGCGGGCCGGCGCTGGCCGTTTCTCCGGCGCACGCTACCTTCGCGGCATGCGCGCGCTCCTCGTCGGCCTCATCCTCACCCTGCCCATCCCGGCCCTCGCCGACGAATGCGGCGACCTGATCGACAAGGTCGCCAAGGAGACGACGGCAAGTCCCGGCAACCGCAGCACCGACTTCGCCAACTTCTCGGCCGGCGACGGCACCACCCTCACGCTGTCCTGCGGCGGCCCGCAGCTCTCGTCGGTGGGCGCGCAGTTCCGCGGCGACGCGCCGCCCGACGCCTACTACGCCCTGTTCGGCAAGGCCGGCCACGCCGTCACCGGGATCAGTGCCGACGTGATCGAGGCCGCCGCCCACAAGGCCCGCGAGGCGGCGAGCCGCCTGCGCCACAGCAACGTCGACGCCGGCGGCGCCCGCATCACCTGCTCGGTCTCGGCGCCGGACAAGGGCCCGCTGACCATGTGCGCGGTGATCGAGCACAGCGATCGGAGCTGAGGGCGCCGGACGCTGCCTCCCGCCCTCAGAGCGGGATGTTGTCGTGCTTCTTCCAGGGCTGCTCCATCTCCTTGGTGCGCAGCATGCCCAGCGCCCGCGCGATGCGCTTGCGGGTGGAATGCGGCATGATCACCTCGTCGATATAGCCGCGCTCGGCCGCGACGAACGGCGAGAGGAAGCGGTCCTCGTACTCGCCGGTACGCGCCGCGATCTTGTCGGTGTCGCCGATCTCGCTGCGGAAGATGATCTCGACGGCGCCCTTGGCGCCCATCACCGCGATCTGCGCGGTCGGCCAGGCGTAGTTCAGGTCCGCGCCGACATGCTTGGAGGCCATCACGTCGTAGGCGCCGCCGAAGGCCTTGCGCGTAATGATCGTCACCAGCGGCACCGTCGCCTGGCTGTAGGCGAAGAGCAGCTTGGCGCCGTGCTTGATCAGGCCGCCGTATTCCTGCGCGGTACCCGGCAGGAAGCCCGGCACGTCCACGAAGGTCACGATCGGGATCGAGAAGGCGTCGCAGAAGCGGACGAAGCGCGCGGCCTTGCGCGAGGCGTCCGAGTCGAGGACGCCCGCCAGCACCATCGGCTGGTTGGCCACGAACCCGACCGTGCGGCCCTCGATCCGGCCGAAGCCGGTCATGATGTTGCGGGCGTAGGCCGCCTGGATCTCGAAGAAGTCACCCTCGTCGACCACGCGGCGGATCAATTCGCCCATGTCGTAGGGCTTGTTCGGGTTGTCCGGGATCAACGTGTCGAGCGACTTGTCGAGCCGCAGCGGGTCGTCGAAGCTCTCGATCTCCGGCACGCCGTCGATGTTGTTGGCCGGCAGGAAGTCGAGCAGGCGGCGGATCTGCAGGATCGCCTCGACGTCGTTCTCGAACGAGCCGTCCGCGATCGAGGATTTCGTGGTGTGGACCTTGGCGCCGCCGAGTTCCTCCGCCGTGACGACCTCGTTGGTGACGGTCTTCACCACGTCGGGACCGGTGACGAACATGTAGCTCGTGTCGCGGACCATGAAGATGAAGTCGGTCATCGCCGGCGAGTAGACGTCGCCGCCCGCGCACGGCCCCATGATCACCGAGATCTGCGGGATGACGCCGGACGCCGCGACGTTGCGGCGGAAGACCTCACCATAGCCGCCGAGCGCCGCGACGCCTTCCTGGATGCGCGCGCCGCCGGCGTCGAAGATGCCGATGATCGGGGCGCGCATCTTCAGGGCCATGTCCTGGACCTTGATGATCTTCTGCGCGTGCGTCTCGGAGAGCGAGCCGCCGAACACCGTGAAGTCCTTCGAGAACAGGAACACCGTGCGGCCGTTGACCGTGCCCCAGCCGGTGACGACGCCGTCGCCGGGGATCTTCTGCTTCTCCATCCCGAAATCGGTCGAGCGATGCTGAACGAACATGTCGAACTCCTCGAACGACCCATGGTCGAGCAGGAGTTCGATGCGCTCGCGCGCCGTGAGCTTGCCGCGCTTGTGCTGGGCGTCGACGCGCTTCTCGCCGCCGCCGAGACGGGCGAGCGACCGGCGCTCCTCGAGCTTTTCCAGGATGTCCTTCATGGGTCGAGCGGTCCTGCCTCAGGCGTACGAGAATCTTGTATCGGGCGAACCGGCCGGCATCGGCCGGGCGCCCAAGCTTGAAAAGCGCCTTAGCACGCGGTTCCGCGACGGGGAATTGAACCTGCTTTGGACCGTGCGAAAGGCGAATTTGCCGTCGCGCACGCTTGGCGAGACCCTACCGCGCCAGGGTCGCCACCTCGGCCGCCGCCAGGAACTCGGTCCGTCGGCCGGCGAGCCGCGTCGCGGCATCCTCGTCCGCACCCCAGACCGCCGCCTGATAGGTCTCGTCGACATGCGCGGCGTCCCAGGCCTCGTCCGCCGTGAGGCGTCCGGCGAGCACGGCGAGCGCGATCAGCAGCGAGCCGGTCAGGGTCGTCAGGGTGTGGAAGGCGGCGAGCCGGAAGGGGTCGTCGATCGCCGACACCGCATCGCGCAAAGCCGCGATCGACTCCGCGGGCTGTTCGACATGGATCACGCCCTCGCTGAGGATCAGCCGCGCGCCGAACGCCTCGCGCGCCCAGGCGACGATCGGATCCCAGGCCTCGGCCTGCGCCGCCACGAGGCGCTCGGGCGTGCCGGCGCGGTAGGCCACGAGATCGGTGCCGGCATAGGGCCACAGGTCCTCGGCCACCGCAGCCATGCGCGGCGCGACTCCGTCGATCGCGGTGTTGATCAGCCGCGTGAACGGCATCTTCGCCGGGTCGATGGTCTCGGTCTGCGCTGCCCATTCCGCGGCGAGGCGCTCGGCCAGCGGCCGCGTCGGCGCCGCCAGCGGGTGGCGCGCCGGCGTGTTGGCCGGGCGGCCGTCCAGGGTCAGGCGGAAGCCGCCCTCCCCCTCGACGAACCCGGTTTCCTTGTAGAAGCGCTTCGGCAGCACCGGCTTGCCGTGGTCGCGCACCGCCCGCATCGGGTCGGGCCGCGGGGTGTCGGAGGGCTGTCCCAGCCAGTCTTGCGTGACATCGTCGCTCATGGCCGTGGAGATAGGCGATCGAACGCGGTTCCGCGAGCCCGATCAGGCGACGCTCGTGCCGCGGAACAGATCCCCCAACGCCACGGCCGTCTCGACCACCGTCACCGCCCCGGCGCCGAACAGGGCGCCGGCCGGATGATAGCCCCAGGCGACGCCGATCGCCGCGGCACCGGCCGCCACCGCCATCGCCATGTCGTAGCTGGTGTCGCCGACCATCACGGTGGAGGCCGGTCCGATCCCGGCCTCCTCCATCGCCTGGACCAGCATCGCGGGGTCCGGTTTCGAGGGCGCGTCGTCGGCGGTCTGGGTGGTTGAGAACCACCCATCCCAGCCGTTGAAGGCGACGAGGTGGTCGACGCCGCGCCGCGACTTGCCGGTGGCGATCCCGAGCCGGACATCGTCGCGGGCGTGCAGCCGGGCGATCAGCTCGCCCATGCCCGGAAACAGCGGCTCCTCGTAATCGGGATCGAGGCGCAGGGCGTTGAAGGCGCGCTTGTAGCTCTCCGACAGCGCGGCGACCGGGCCGTCGTCCCCGACGAGGCGTCGGAACGCTTGCGGCAGGGACAGGCCGACCACCGAGAGCGATTCGGCGCGGCTCGGAGCGGGAAGGCCGTTCTCGGCGAAGGCCGTGCCTTGCGCGGCGACGATCAGGTGCTGGCTGTCGACCAGGGTGCCGTCGACGTCGAAGACGATGAGCTTCACGCGCGGGCGCGGCAGTGCCGCCTCACGGCTTGCGCTCCGCGGGAGACGGCGCGGGAGCCGCTGCCGGACCGGGCACGGCCGGCGCCGTGGGCGCCGTCGTCGGGGCTCCCGTCGGGTTCTGCGCGGGAGCCGATTGCTGCGCCGCCGACGGGGTGCGCGGACGCTCGTAGCCGAGCTTGCATCGGATCAGGAACCGACGCCGCTTGCCGCCGCGCAGCGCGCGCGAATGCGAGGCGCGGTTGCACGCGGCGTAGGAGCGCCGCCGCTTGTCGCCGCTGCGCACGGTGGGCTGGCCCGCCCGCCCGAGCGAAGGCTGCGCCTGTGCGGTCGGGGGTGCCGCAGGCGCGGCCTCCGCGAGCGTCGCGGGACCGATCAGGCCGAGGGCGGCGAGGCAGGCCAGCGTCGTGAGCTTCATGTCGATGGGGTCTCACCGCGAGGGTCGAGTTCGGCTCGGGGCGCGCCGTGGGCGGCTGCCGGTCCGATCCCTGTCGAGGATATGAGTCTGGCGGGGCGGTTGCCAAGCCTTGCGGCCCCTTCGTGCACGGCGGCCGGCCGCCGCTGCGATCACGAAGGCTTCAGAGCGGATCCGATCGAGCCCTCCGGGATCGCGGATCCGGGCTTTCGTACAAGCGCCGCGCCGGCCTCACGCCTCCGGCGCGTCGACGATCGGATCGTAGCGGGCGGCGTCGAAGCCGAGCAGGTTCCAGCTCTGCGCCATGTGCGGCGGCAACGGCGCGCTGACGTCGATCGGTTTACCGGTGCGCGGATGCGGGATCACGATGCGGCGGGCGAGCAGGTGGAGGCGGTTCTGGATGCCGCCGGGCAAGGCCCAGTTCTCGACGGAAAAGTACTTCGGGTCGCCGACGATCGGGTGTCCGATATGGGCCGCGTGCGCTCGCAACTGGTGCGTCCGTCCGGTCACCGGCTTGAACGACAGCCACGACACCTTCTGCGCCGCCTGATCCACCGTGGCGTAGTAGGTGAGCGCGTGGGTGGCGCCCTCCTCGCCGTGCTGAGCGATCCGCATGCGCGCGTCGGCATCGGTCGGCTCCTCCTTGACGAGGTAGGTCGAGACGCGGCCCTGGGGCGTGCGCGGCACGCCGGCCGTGAGCGCCCAGTAGATCTTGCGCGCCGCGCGGGAGCGGAAGCTCTTGGCCAGCGTCGCCGCCGCGACCCGTGTCTTGGCGACGATGAGGCAGCCGGCAGTGTCCTTGTCGAGGCGGTGCACGAGGCGCGGCTTCACGCCGTCGGGGCCGGCCAGCGCCTCCAGCAGCCCGTCGACGTGCCGGACCGTGCCGGAGCCGCCCTGGACCGCGAGGCCGAAGGGCTTGTTCAGCACCATCATGTCCGCGTCCTCGTAGAGGATCAGCGAGCGGATGAATTCGGCGTCGCCCTGGTCCTTGACCGGGTTGCGCGGACGGTCCGCCGGCTGGTCGAGCTTCAGCGGCGGAACCCGCACCGCCATGCCCGGCTCCAGCCGATCGTTCGGCTTGGCGCGCTTGCCGTCGACCCGCAATTCGCCCTTGCGGACGATGCTCTGGACGCGGGCGAAGGGAAGCTGCGGGAACCGGGCGGTGAGGAATCGGTCGATCCGCATCCCGGCCTCGTCGGGCTCGACGATGAGCGTCTGCACGCCGGAGGCGAGCGTCGCCGAGGCCGCCGCGCGTTGCTGGCGCCGCGTCGGCCCCTCGACGGGGGCGGCGGGCGCTTCCTCGGCTGGTCGTGCGCGCGGCGGGCGCGCGGCGGCCGGCCGGGCACGGGCCGGCTCGGCGAAGCCGGGTTCCGTCGCGCCCGATACCGCGCGCCGCGGTGTGCGGGCGGGCCGGGCGGCGGGCTCCGCGGTCTCGGCATCACCCCAGGGCGAGCGCCCGGTGACGTCGTCGCCGCGCAGTTGCGCTGCGCGCTGG
>CAZZZJ010000130.1:0-7983 GCA_964658355.1 Beijerinckiaceae bacterium | reverse complement strand
AGAACGTCAGCTTCCCAAGCTGAATATACGGGTTCGATTCCCGTCGCCCGCTCCAAGCGCTTTCCCGACCATTGTAGCACCGTGCGGCACCGTCCTTCGACGCCTGCCGGTGTTCGTGTTGCGCCGGAAATCGCGAGGATACCCCGTCGTGCCGCGGCCCCGCGGTCCCTTGCATCGTGTCGAGGGATGCTGACCGAGCGTCCGACAGGCGCGACGCTCGACGTGATCGTTGTCCGCTTCGGGTCCTCACGCAGATGCTTCGGCGTGCGGGGCTCCGAAGTTTTGCGGCGCGCACCGCGGGCGGACCAAACGCCGGTCGAGGACGGAGCGCATGGTCCGCATCGCTCAGGCCTGCAAGCCTGCAGAGGGCCCATCTCGAGCAAGAAGTCGCTCGGCGATGGTGCCTGCGAACTTGGACAGACCCTCGTAGTGCTCCTGCAGCAGCGGGTGCAGCGGGTAGTACAGATTACCCGAGCGTTTTAGTGCGCCTGTCTGGTCTGGAGCTGAAGCCGCTGCAACTCCGTCAGGGTCTGCTGTAGAGCCGCGATGTCCTTCTTGACGGCGTCGGCACCGCCCTTGTGGCCGATGACCGGCAGTCCCGAAATCTCGCTGGTTGGGAACCCGCCCGACGGCTGCTGACCGATTGTCCTGGTCTGCAAGGTGCCACGGATATCGTCGGGGCTCCTGGCGGTCGGCTGATCGGCCTGAGCGAGGTCGATCCGCGAGAGGACCTTCATCGCGGCTGGGGCCGACGGTGCTGCGGTCTACGTGCCACTTGCGAACACGGGAAGCGGCAGGGCCGTCCCGAGGAGGAGCATGGCCGACAGGAAACAAGCGTTCTTCATGAGGTGTCGATGTGAACTCGGCGGGGCCGTGGCCCGGCTTGGCGCAGCGAGCCTGAAGAACGGTCACGGATTGGAATCGTTCGTAAAGACGCCGAATCTACGATCGCACCGGACGCTCCCGGACATGCGCGGGGCGGGGCATCCCTCCCTGGATGCCCCGCCCCGTTCGAACCGCGACGCCTCTGTGCGAGGATCGATCAGGACCGGACGTCGTAGCGGTCCAGCATCATCACCTTGTTCCACACCTTCACGAAGTCCTTCGCAAAGCGCGCCCCGCCATCGCTGCCCGCATAGACCTCGGCCACCGAACGGAGCTGCGCGTTCGATCCGAAGACGAGGTCGCAGCGTGTCGCGGTGAACTTCGGCCCGCCGCCGTCGCGGTCGATCAGTTCGAAGGTCATCCCGTTCTCATCGGCCTTGCGCCATTCGAGGTCGACGCTCGTCAGGTTGACGAAGAAGTCGTTCGAGAGAACACCGACCCGATCGGTGAAAATGCCGTGCTTCGAGCCGTCGTGGTTGGTGCCAAGCGCGCGCAGGCCACCGACCAGGGCGACCCATTCCGGTGCCGTGAGCGAAAGCAGGTAGGCCTTGTCGAGGAAGAGCTCTTCCGGCGAGACACGACCCGACGTCACCGTCGCGTAGTCGTCCGCCACGTAATTGCGGAACCCGTCGACGACGGGCTTGAGCCACGTGAACATCTCGATGTCGGTGAGGTCCTGCCGGGTATCGACGCGACCGGGCGTGAACGGAACCGCGAGGTGGTGCCCGCCATCGGCCAACGCCTTCTCGACGGCGACGCAGCCGCCGAGCACGATGAGATCGGCCAGCGAGACCCGCTTGCCGCTCCCCCGTCCATTGAACGCGTCGGCCACCTGCCGGAGCGCAGCCACCACCGGCACGGTCCGCCGGTTGATCGCCCAATCCTTCTGCGGGGCGAGCGCGAGACGGCCGCCGTTGGCACCGCCGCGCTTGTCGCTGTCGCGATACGTCGAGGCCGCCGAGAACGCCGTGAAGGCGAGGTCGGAAACCGACTGGCCGGTCGCCAGAATGTCTTGCTTCAGCGCGGCGATGTCGCCGTCGTCGATGAGCTCATAGTCACGCGGCGGGATCGGATCCTGCCAGAGCAGGTCGTCCTCGATCTTCACCTCGGGGCCGAGGTAACGCTCCTTCGGGCCCATGTCACGGTGGGTCAGCTTGTACCACGCCTTCGAGAAGGCGAGGGTAAACGCGTCGAAGTCGTGCAGGAATTTTTCGCACACCTTGCGGTAGTCCGGATCGACCTTCAGGGCGATGTCGCTGGTCATCATCATCAGGCCGTGCATTTGGCCCGGGACGTGCGCATCGGGGGTCTTAGGCGCATTCGGGTCCGCAGGCGTCCATTGCGACGCGCCGGCCGGGCTCTTGGTCTGCACCCACTCGAACTTGAAGAGATTTTCGAGGTAGGCGTTGTCCCACTGGGTCGGGTTCGGCGTCCAGCTGCCCTCGATGCCGTTGGTCATCGTGTACTGGGCGAAGCCGGTGCCCTTCGGATTGTGCCATCCGAGGCCCATCGCTTCCATCGGCGCGATCTCGGGCGGCGGCCCGACTTGGTCGGCCGAGACCATGCCGTGGCTCTTGCCGAAGGCATGGCCGCCGGCGATCAGCGCGACGGTCTCCTCATCGTTCATCGCCATGCGGGTGAACGTGGTCCGGATGTCGCGCGCGGAACCCATGGGGTCGCCGTTCGCATACGGACCCTCGGGATTCACGTAGATCAGCGCCTGATGCGAGGCAGCCAGCGGGTTCTCGAGGTCGTAATCCGCATCGCCGTTCTGGCCGCGCCAGCGCTTGTCGCGCGTGACCATGCTGTCGAACGACGTCACGTCGGTCGGATCCCAGATCTCGGGGCCCCAGTAGGTAGCGTTATCGGCCTCCCAGGCATCTTGCCGGCCGCCGGCGAAGCCGTAGGTCGGAAAGCCCATGATCTCGAGGGCGCAGTTGCCGGTGAGGACCATGAGGTCGCCCCAGGACAGGGCGCTGCCGTACTTCTGCTTGATCGGCCAGATCAGGCGCCGTGACTTGTCGGTGTTGCCGTTGTCCCACCAGCTGTTGATCGGAGCGAAGCGCTGGAGCGCCTCGCCGGCGCCGCCGCGCCCGTCGGCGATCCGGTAGGTGCCCGCCGCGTGCCACGCCATGCGGATCATCTGCGGGCCGTAATTGCCATAATCCGAAGGCCACCACGCGACAGAGGTCGTGAGGAACGCCTTGATGTCCCGCTTCACCGCATCGAGATCCAGCGCTTCGAACGCCGCCTTGTAATCGAAGCTCTCGCCGAGCGGATTGGCCTGGGGGCCGTTCTGATGGAGCAGCTCGACCTTCAGCCGGTTGGGGTACCAATCCGAAAGTGCCGGTGGGGTGCCGACCGCGCCGCCGATGCGGTCACCGCCGAAAGGGCACTTGCCCTGCATCTCGAAGGTTTTGGTATCCAACTTGCTGTTATCGGAGGTATGCAAAGTCACTTCCTTTTCGTTGTCGCGCATCGGTTGTAGCGCGACGGTCGTCGGCTCAAGACCTTTTCAAGACCTTTGAAAGCTCGACGTGACCACACTTACACCGTCGGCGCCGAAATCGCATCGGGCGACACGGACTTTTGATGCTTCGGTCCGTCGAGCCTCAGTCCTCGCCGCCATGGCATCCCATGCCCGGCGGGGCGGTCGAGCAAGTTAGAGCGCATGTCTGGTCGGCCCTGCAATCCCATTGCAGCGACCCCCGGCTGATGCATGAGCCCGCGCAGTGCTTGCGAGGCACGCCGACCGGTTCGGAGAGGGACACCGGAGCGCCCTTCCGGACTTGCGGAGACGTTGCTGCGACGGGCGTCGCCATCGTCGCGACGGCGAGGACCGTGCCTGCCCACCACGGTCCTGCGTCAAGGTTCATCGGCATCATCGACGCCGACTTCGCATCGCAATGTAGATTAGAACAATTCTTAAAATAAAATTTATTTTTTCATCCACGCCTTGACGAAGGGTTTTGTCGATCCTCGCATCTGGGAACAGAGTCCGCTTCCATCCCGTCATAGTCGGCCGACAATCTCCCGTCGAACGTCCGCATCCCCCGGCTCGACTTTCGCTGACCGCGAGCGAAGAGCCGTGCGGCTTGGCGGCGACGAAACCGAGGCCGAATCCGTTCCTCGGAATCGGTCTGGCGCGTTCCGCCCGCTGGGATGGTTTGAAAGCCCGGTCACGCTCAGCGGCGGCGATCCCCTGTCCGCCATGGACACCACGGCAACGTCATCGCTCTCGCGTCGGACAAGGCGACCCCGACGCGGCCGCCGGCTGACGTGAACGCGATCGCTTCGTCGAGACGGGTCGACGAATGTGAACGTGAATTTAGTGGTGTGAGTGGTCGGCCGCCCTATTTATTAGAATGGATCTAATCTAACTGGTGGACACATCGTGCTGAGGGAGGCGGAGACGGACGTGCCTGAGACCGGCGATATCGAGATCGCCGATCGCGGCGAGGCGCGCGAACGCCTGGACGCCAAAACGCCTAAAGAGTCGGGGTCGACGGGTGCATCTGTCGGATACGCGGTAAGCGGCCGGGCCGGCGCGAGGATTGGGCGTCCTTCGACAGGGGTCGCGATCGTCTGTTTGATCGCGGTCGCGCTGGCCGGCTGGTGGTATCGCGAAACCGCCAAGCCGTACCTTGAATCCGTGCTGGGCATCGGGTCGGCCGCGACTGCACCTGACGCGGCGACGAACCGGGATCCGGCCAATGCCGAACCGCCCGGCGAGGACAACGTCGTAACCCTCGATGCCGATGGACAGCGGCGTCTCGGGCTGACGTTCGGGCAATCCGAGATCCGCCGGATCGTGCTGCCGGTGCGCGCACCGGGTGTGGTCGCCTTCGACGAGCGCCGGGTCACGCATCTGAAGCCCCGCACCTCGGGTCGGGTGCTGAGCCTTGCGGTGCAGCCCGGCGATCGGGTCACCGCCGGACAGACGCTTGCCACCCTCGACGCGGCGGGCGTCCTCGACGCGCGGAACGGGCTCGCCGCGGCGCAGGCCAGCCTCGGGGAAGCGCAGGCCACGGAGAAGGTCGCCGAGATCAATCTCAAGCGCGGAAGCGACCTCGTCAGGATCGGCGGGGTTGCCCAAGCCGAAGTCGACCGGCGCCAAGTCGACCTCGCCAAGGCCCATGCCGCCACCCTGTCGGCCAAAGCGCAGGTCGATCTCTATCGCGCTCAGTACGAACGCCTTGCTCCGGCGGCGGGGGAAACACCGGGCATCAGCGCCATCGTCTCGCCGATCGACGGGGTGGTGACGATGGCGGGGATCACCCTCGGCGAAGTCGTCGATACCAACCGCGACGCCTTCACGGTGGCGGACCCCTCACGGATCCAAGTCCTGGCGAACCTCTATGGCCACGACATCGCCAGTGTGAAGGCCGGCGACCGGGCGACGGTCGAGGCTCCGGTCACGGCGCATCCCCGCTTCGAGGGACGGGTTCGCTCGGTCAACGCCGCCATCGACCCGTTGACCAACACCGCCCCGGCCCGCATCGAGATCGCCAACCCCGACGGCTCCCTGCGCGCCAACATGTTCGTGTCGGTGGAGATCGCCGCCGATCTCGGCCGCGACGGGGTGACGGTCCCGGCCGCTTCGATCCAGCACACGGAGGGCGGCCCCGTCGCTTTCGTTCGCACCGGCGACGACCGCTTCGAGAAACGCGACCTCACCCTCGGAATCCAGCGGGCCGACTGGGTCGAGGTCAAAGCCGGGATACAAGCGGGCGACGCGGTGGCGACGCAGGGCAGCTTCGGCCTCAAGGCGATCATGCTGCGCGCGCTGCTCGGCTCGACGGATTGAGACCGCGATGAACGCCTGGTTCGCCCTCCTCATCCGTCGCCGCTGGCTCGTCCTCATCCTGGCGCTCGCCGGCGCGGTCGGCGGCATCGTCAACCTCGAAGGCCTGTCTATCGACGCGGTGCCGGACGTCTCGCCGAAGCAGGTGATGATCCTGACCTTGTCGCCGGGCCTCGGGCCGCTCGAGGTCGAACGCCTCGTGAGCTTCCCGGTCGAGAACGCGATGGCGGGGGCGCCTGGCCTCACCGGGATTCGCTCGACCTCGCGCTACGGCGTCTCGGCCGTCTACGTCACCTTCGACGACGCCATGTCTATCACCGATGCGCGCGCGCAGGTGTTCCAGCGCTTGCCGCTAGCGAAGACCATGATGCCGGCCGGCGTCGGCGATCCCGAAATGGGTCCGATGGCGACGGGATTGGGCGAGATCTACCAGTTCGAGGTGCGCGGCCCGGCCTACTCGCCGATGGCCCTGAAGCGCATCCTGCAATGGACCATCGCACCCAAGCTCAAGCTGACGGCGGGCATCGCCGACGTGAACGTCTATGGCGGCCAGATGCCGACGTACGAGGTCCGCGTCTCCGCCGAGAGCCTGCACCGCTACGGCGTGACCATGGCGCAGGTCTACGCGGCGCTCGCCGAAAACAATGCCGCGCGCGGGGGCGCCTACATCGAGCACAACGACCAGCAGGAGGTGATTCGCGGCCTCGGGCTCGCGAAGAGCACGGCGGATCTGGCCAACGTCGTCGTGACAACGGGGCCCGCCGGCGTCCCGGTGACGGTGGCGACCCTCGGCGAGGTGGTCGAGGCGCCCAAGGTCCGTCTCGGCGCCGTCACGCACGACGCGGCGGGCGAGACCGTCGTCGGCATCGCCATGATGCAGCAGGGCGAGAATGCCAGCGCCGTGGTTGACGGTGTCAAGCGGACCATCGCGGACCTGCGCCCGCAGTTGCCGCCCGGCGTCGAGATCGTCCCCTATTACGACCGCAGCACCCTGGTGGCGCGCACCATCCGCACCGTCGAGCACAACCTCATGGAGGGGGCGGTGCTGGTCGTCGTCGTATTGCTGCTGCTTCTCGGCAACCTGCGGGCGGGGCTCGTGGTCGCGGCCGCGATCCCGCTGTCGATGCTGATGGCCTTCGCCGGGATGCGGATGTTCGGACTCTCGGGCAACCTCATGAGCCTCGGCGCCATCGACTTCGGCCTCATCGTCGACGGGGCGGTGGTGATGATCGAGAACGTCCTGCGCGCCCGCGGCGAGCACCCGGAACGGCCGGCCGAGGAGGTGATCCGTAAGGCGACCGCGGAGGTGGCGCGACCGATCCTGTTCGCGGTCGCCATCATCATCATGGTCTATCTGCCGATCCTCGCGCTGGAAGGCGTGGCCGGGAAGATGTTCCGGCCGATGGCGCTCACCGTCATCCTGGCACTGGTCGGCTCGCTGATCCTCACCATGACGCTGATGCCGGCGCTCGCCGCTATCGTCCTGGCGGGCCCCGGGGTCGGCGAACGCGAGACCCGCCTCGTCCACTGGGCACGCAGCGCCTATACCCCGGTTCTCCGGCTCGCCGAGCGCCGTACCGGCATAACCCTCCTGGTGACCCTCGGCCTCTTTGCCGGAAGCTGCTGGATCGCCACCCGCCTCGGGGGCGAGTTCCTTCCGAAGCTCTCGGAAGGCTCCATCGTCATCACCTCCGAGAAGCTTCCGGGCATCAACCTCGATGCCTCGCTCAAGGTCATGAGCCGTATCGAACGGACCCTGAAGAGCTTCCCCGAAGTCAAGCGGGTCGTGTCCCTCACGGGCAGCGCCGAGATTCCCACCGACCCGATGGGGGTGGAATCCACCGACAGCTTCATTACGCTGGCCGACCCCTCGACCTGGACGACGGCGCAGACCCAGGAAGGGCTCGTCGCCGCCCTCGACAAGCGCCTGCGCGCAGAGGTGCCGGGGGTCTCCTACGCCTTCTCTCAGCCGATCCAGATGCGGATGGACGACCTCCTGGAGGGCGTACGCGGCGACGTCGCCATCAGCCTCTACGGCGACGACCTCAAGGTTTTGAAGGACAAGGCCGACGCGATCGTGCGCGCGGTGTCCGGGGTCTCGGGTGCGGCCGACGTGAAGGCCGAGGCCCAAGCCGGCATGCCGGCGCTCTCCATCCAGGTCGACCGGACGGCCGCCGCCCGCTACGGCATCAACGTCAGCGACGTGCTTGACGTGGTCGAGAGCATCGGCGGCCGCACTGCCGGGATGATCTACGGCGACGACAACTCCATCACCGACATCGTGGTCCGGTTGA
>CAZZZJ010000129.1:0-8013 GCA_964658355.1 Beijerinckiaceae bacterium | reverse complement strand
ACAAGGCCGCGGCGATGCCGGCCTTGCGCGGTCCGGCCCGCTCCAGCCAGCCGCCGAACAGAGCCGCCGAGGCGCCGAGGAAGACGAAGAACAGGGTGTACATCCAGCCGAGATCCGCCACCCGCCAATCGCAGGTGGTCGTCACCAGGGCGCCGGCGAGCGTCAGGTCTGGGCAGGCTTTCGACGCGGTGATGCCGATGGCGCGCGAGAGCGGCAGCCAGAACACCGAGAAGCCGTAGGCCATGCCGATGCAGAGATGGATCGCGAGCGCCGCCGGCGGAACGAGCCAGCGATTGAAACCCGGTTTCGCCACGATGTATTCGCGCGACAACCAGGATGGCGCCTGATCGCGCGGCAAGGTGGCGTCGCCGGTCCGTGCAGTCATCGCTGAATGTCCCCCGAAGCGGCCCTGTCGGGCGGGCCGTCTTGTCTGGGGTAAGTCTAAATGGCGGGCGGACCCGCGACTATCCATCGGTGTCCGCTGAATGCATCATTCATTCGTCCGCGGGTGACAAAAGCTTCGGCTCGTCAACCGGCGTCGCTTGCGCCCTCGCCGAGCTTCTGCGGATCGCGGGTCGCCGCCCGAACCGGGCTCTCGGCCTCGGTTCGACCCTCGCGCATCGCCCGCACCACGAGGGGATCGACCCGCTCGCCCATGGCCGACAGGCAGGCCTCCAGGCTCGCCACCATCTTCGGGGTCCAGAACGCGATCACATGCTTGTGGATGCCGGTCACCGCCTCCTCGTCCGGATAGGACCGGAAGAAGGTGGCGATCTGGTTGGCCATCCGCACCAGCTTCTCGTCGCTCGTCAGCGCGCTCATCGAAAACCCTTGTTCTGAGGACCTGCCGAATAGGGACGCAGCCATCGCGAGCCCGTCATTCCGGGGCTGCGGAGCAAAGCCCGGAATCCGGAGCCGCGGAGGCGGCACATGCCTGCACCGTCGCCGGAGATGGATTCCGGGTTCGCCTGCGGCGCTCCGGAAAGACGGCGTAGGGTTCGCCGCGGTCCCCCTTTGAGGATGCTACTCCGCCGCCTGCTGCGCGATGCGGGTCAGCGAGAAATCCTCCTCGTAGAATTTCGCCTGCCAGTCAGAGGGGCGGTTGGTGCGCCGGACCTGCACCGCCGTCACCTTGTATTCTGGGCAGTTGGTCGCCCAGTCCGAGAAGTCCGTGGTGATGACGTTGGCGCCGGTCTTGGCGTGGTGGAAGGTGGTGTAGACCACGCCCGGCTGCATCCGCTCGGTGATCTTGGCCTTGAGCGCGATGTCGCCGGAGCGGCTTTCCAAGGAGACCAGGTCGCCGTCGACCACGCCGCGAACCTCGGCGTCGAACGGGTGGATCTCCAGCACGTCCTCTTCGTGCCAGCGCGAGTTCTCGGTGCGCCGGGTCTGCGCGCCGACATTGTACTGCGACAGGATCCGGCCGGTGGTAAGGATCAGCGGGAACTTCGCCCCCGTGCGCTCCTCGGTGGCTACGAACTCGGTGATCATGAAGCGGCCGAGACCGCGCACGAACCGGTCGACGTGCATCATCGGCGTGCCCATCGGCGCCTTGTCGTTGCACGGCCACTGCACCGAGCCGAGTTCGTCGAGCTTGGCGAAGGAGACGCCCGCGAAGCTCGGCGTCAGCGAGGCGATCTCGTCCATGATCTCGGATGGGTGGCTGTAGTTCATGTCGTAGCCGAGCGCCTTGGAGAGCAGGACCGTGCCCTCCCAGTCGCCGTAGCCACCCATCGGCGGCATCACCTTGCGCACGCGGGAGATGCGGCGCTCGGCGTTGGTGAAGGTGCCGTCCTTCTCCAGGAACGAGGCCCCCGGCAGGAAGACGTGGGCGTACTTCGCGGTCTCGTTCAGGAACAGGTCCTGGATGACGATGCACTCCATCGCCATCAGGCCGGCCGTGACGTGGTGGGTGTCCGGATCCGACTGGGCGATGTCCTCGCCTTGGATGTACATGCCCTTGAAGCCGCCATCGACGGCCTCGTCGAGCATGTTCGTGATGCGCAGGCCCGGCGCGTTGTCGAGCTTGGCCCCCCAGAGCGCTTCGAAGCTCTCGCGGGTGGCGTCGTCCGAGACGTGGCGGTAGCCCGGCAGCTCGTGCGGGAACGAGCCCATGTCGCACGAGCCCTGGACGTTGTTCTGTCCGCGCAGCGGGTTCACGCCGGCGCCGAGCTTGCCGATGTTGCCGGTGGCCATGGCGATGTTGGCCATGCCCATGACCATGGTCGAGCCCTGGCTGTGCTCGGTCACGCCGAGGCCGTAATAGATGCCGGCGTTGCCGCCGGTGGCGTAGAGCCGGGCGGCGGCGCGGAGTTCTGCCGGGTCGATGCCGGTGTACTGCGCCTGCGCCTCGGGCGAGTGCCGCTCGTCGGCGATGAAGCGGGCCCAGGATTCGAACTCGGCGAGGTCGCAGCGCTCGCGGACGTAGGCCTCGTCGATCAGCCCTTCGGTGACGATCACGTGCGCCATCGAATTGATGAAGGCGACGTTGGAGCCGGGCTTCAGCGGCAGGTGATGCTCGGCCTTGATGTGGGGCGACTTCACCAGGTCGATCTTGCGCGGGTCGGCGACGATGAGCTTGGCACCCTGGCGCAGGCGCCTCTTCATTCGAGAGCCGAAGACCGGGTGGCCGTCGGTGGGGTTGGCGCCGATGACCAGGATCACGTCGGACTGCTCGACCGACTTGAAATCCTGCGTGCCGGCCGAGGTGCCGAGCGTCGACATCAGGCCGTAGCCGGTAGGCGAGTGGCAGACGCGGGCGCAGGTGTCGACGTTGTTGTTGCCGAACGCCGCGCGGACCAGCTTCTGGACGAGGTAGGCTTCCTCGTTGGTGCAGCGCGAGGAGGTGATGCCGCCGACCGAGTCCTTGCCGTAGGTCGCCTGGATCCGCTTGAACTCGGAGGCCGCGCGGTCGATCGCCTCCTCCCACGAAACCTCGCGCCACGGATCCGTGATCTTCTCGCGGATCATCGGCTTGGTGATGCGGTCCTTGTGCGTGGCGTAGCCGTAGGCGAAGCGGCCCTTGACGCAGCTGTGGCCCTCGTTGGCCTTGCCGCCCTTGTAGGGCACCATGCGGATGATCTTGGTGCCCTGCATCTCCGCCTTGAACGAGCAGCCGACGCCGCAATAGGCGCAGGTGGTCACCTCCGAATGCTCGGGCTGGCCGTGCTCGTGGATCGACTTCTCCTGGAGCGTCGCGGTCGGGCAGGCCTGGACGCAGGCGCCGCAGGACACGCACTCGGATTCCATGAAATTGGTGTTGCCAGCGGCGACGCGGCTGTCGAAGCCGCGGCCCTCGATGGTGAGCGCGAAGGTGCCTTGCACCTCCTCGCAGGCGCGGACGCAGCGGTTGCAGACGATGCACTTCGACGGATCGTACGTGAAGTACGGGTTCGACTCGTCCTTCGGCAGGTACTTTTCCGCCGTCGGCACGACGTGGTTGTCGCCGTCGTAGCCGTAGCGCACGTCGCGCAGGCCCACGACGCCGGCCATGTCCTGCAGCTCGCAATCGCCGTTGGCGGCGCAGGTCAGGCAGGTCAGCGGGTGGTCGGAGATGTAGAGCTCCATCACACCCCTGCGGAGCTTGGCGAGCCGGTCGGTCTGCGTCCGCACGACCATGCCGTTCTCGGCCGGCGTGGTGCAGGAGGCCGGCGTGCCGCGGCGGCCCTCGATTTCCACAAGGCAGAGGCGGCAGGAGCCGAACGGCTCCAGCGAATCCGTCGCGCACAGCTTCGGGATCTGCGTGCCGGCGTTCATCGCCGCCGCCATCACCGATGTCCCGGCCGGAACCGTGATGTCCATCCCGTCGATCGTCAGGGTGACGGTCTGATCGCTGACGCGGATCGGGGTGCCGTAGTCGATCTCTTTGATGAGGGCCATGGACGCCTCCTCATTCCGCCGCGACGGGCAGGTCGCCCGCGCGCGAAAAGTCTTCGGGGAAATGGGTGATCGCGCTCATCACGGGCATCGGCGTGAGCCCGCCCATGGCGCAGAGCGAACCGTCGGTCATGACCTCGCAGAGGTCGGCGATGACGGTGAGGTTCTTTTCCGGGCTGATCCCGGCGATGACCTTGTCCATCGTCTCGACGCCGCGGGTGGCGCCGATGCGGCAGGGTGTGCACTTGCCGCAGGACTCGGTGGCGCAGAACTCGAAGGCGAAGCGGGCCTGCTTCGCCATGTCGACGGTGTCGTCGAACACCACGATGCCGCCGTGGCCGACGAGGCCCTTCTGGGCCGCCATCGCCTCGTAGTCGAGCGGCGTGTCGAGCAGGTGGTCGGGGAAGTAGGCCCCGAGCGGGCCGCCGACCTGCACCGCGCGCACCGGACGCCCGGAAAAGGTGCCACCCCCGTAGCCCTCGATCACCTCGCGAAGCGTGATGCCGAAGGCGGTCTCGATCAGGCCGCCGTGCCGGATATTGCCGGCTAGCTGGATCGGCAGCGTGCCGAGCGATCGCCCCATGCCGTAATCGGCATAGGCCTTGGCGCCGTGCTCGAGGATCCACGGCGTCGCCGTGAAGGTCATCACGTTGTTGACCAGCGTCGGCTTGCCGAGGAAGCCCTTCAGCGCCGGGATCGGGGGCTTGGCCCGGACGATGCCGCGGCGGCCCTCGAGGCTCTCCAGCAGCGAGGTCTCCTCGCCGCAGATGTAGGCGCCGGCGCCGAGGCGGACCTCCAGGTGGAAGGCGTGGCCCGAGCCCATCACGTCGGCGCCGAGGACGCCGGCCTTGATCCCGTTGGCGATCGCCTCCTTCAGCGTCGCGAAGGCCTGCGGATATTCGGAGCGCAGGTAGATGTAGCCGCGGGTGGCTCCCACCGCGACGGCGGCGATGGTCATACCCTCGATGAGGTTGAAGGGATCGCCCTCCATCATCATCCGGTCGGCGAAGGTGCCGGAATCGCCCTCGTCGGCGTTGCAGACCACGTATTTCTGGTCCGCGCGGGCCAGCATCACCGTGTTCCACTTGATGCCCGCCGGGAAGCCCGCGCCGCCGCGTCCGCGCAGGCCGGATTCGCGCACCTCCCCGACGATGCCCTCGGGCCCCAGCTTCAGCGCGGCTTCGAGCCCACGATAGCCACCGTGGGCCTTGTAATCCTCGACCGAGACCGGATCGATCACGCCGCAGCGATGGAAGGTCAGGCGCTGCTGGCGGGCCAGGAACGGGATCTTCTCCGGGTCGCCGAGGCGGAGCGGATGGTCGCCGCCCGTCGCAAGGCCGGCGTCGAGGAGCGCGTCGACGTCGGCCGGCGTCACCGGGCCGTAGGCGACGCGGCCCTCGGCCGTGGCGACCTCGACCATCGGCTCCAGCCAGAACAGGCCGCGCGAGCCGGTGCGGACGATCGACACGTCGAGGCCGCGTCGTTCCGCGCCGGCGAATAGCGCGCGGGCGACGCGGTTGGCGCCGAGGCCGAGCGCGACGGCGTCGCGGGGAACGAAGAGGGTCATGCTCATGGTGGTGCTCATGGGCGCGCCTCGCTGAGGGCAGCATCCAGGCTGTCGGCGGTGAGCCGGGCGATCGGCTCGCCGTCGACGAGCGCGGCCGGGCCGTTGGAGCACAGCCCCAGGCAGTAGACCGGCTCGACCGTGGCGTTGCCGTCGCTCGTGGTGCCGTGCCAGTCGGTGCCGAGCCGCGACAGGATCTCGGCGTGCAGCCGGTCCGAGCCCATGGCCTGACAGGCTTCGGCCCGGCACAGCTTCACTTCGTGACGGCCGACCGGGTGGTCGCGGAAGTCGTGGTAGAAGGTGATGCAGCCGTGGACCTCGGCCCGCGACAGGTTGAGCGCGTCGGCGATCAGCGGCACCGCCCCGGCATCGACGTAGCCGAACGTCTCCTGCAACGCATGCAGGATCGGGAGGGTGGCGCCTTCCAGATGGGTGTGCTCGGCGATGATCCCGGAGGCGCGCACGCCGCTCCAGGGCTCGAAACGCGGCATGATTTCCTGCCTAGTTTGTTCCTGTTCTAAGAGGCGACTGGAACAGAAATGCCGATTGCATTCAATCGCGCAGATCGGTCGATCGACAAAGATCGGCTGTCGATTTTGACGATCCATGCGGTACGTCTCCTAGGGAGCGGCCATCCGCCAGACCGTTTTCAACGCGTCCGATTTGTCATACCGCACCGCAGCATTAGTGGCCGGCCGGACCGTAGAACATGGTGCTCTGCAATAAATTACCGATTGCGCCGTCGCTCAGCGCGCTCGTCGCGCCCGTCCGACAGGCCCATGCGAACCCAGGGCGCCCGGAGCAATGGAGGATCGCGCGGGAAATTATTTCTGCCGCGATGAAACTATCGACCAAAGTACGACTTGACAGACCCTAAGGGCAGCCGGGGGGCTGCTCGTCAGGCTTTCGACGGCGCTGGCAAGAGGAAGAGTAGGACGTCAAGGGTGGCGGATTCCATGGTCAAGAGCGATCTTCACCCGCCGCATTCCGGGCCCGGCTCCGATCCGGTGCTCTACGGGGTTGCGGCCGGCCTGGCCGAGCTGTTCCCGCCGGTCATGGGTCATACCCGAGCCGTACCCGATCGCGATCAGACCGAGACGGACGAGGCCGACCGGGACTGAGGGGCCGGCCCGGGATTGACCGCAGAGCGCATCCCGCGCGGCGTACCTCAGAGTGCGTCCCGCGCGGTGTCCTGCCAGCGCACCAAAGGACTGGTCAGCGCCACGAGCAGCGCGTCGGCGAGTTTGCCAGCCACCGCGAAGGCGATGATCGCCGCCAGGATCTGCTCCGGCTTCGAGAATTGCTGGCCGTCGATCAGCAGGTAGCCGAGCCCCTCCGAGGCACCCATCAGTTCCGCCGCCACCACGAACAGGAACCCTAGGCCCAAACCTGTGCGCAACGCCGTCACCGTGGCCGGCAGCACTGCGGGCAGGAGGATGCGCCGCACCTGCGCCGCACGCGTCAGCCGGAAAATCCGCCCGACCTCGACGAGCTTGCGATCGACCGAGGCGATGGCGCCCGCCACCCCCACATAGACCGGGAAGAACACGCCCACCGCGATCAGCATGACCTTCGGCGTTTCCAAGATACCGAACCATAGGATGAACAGCGGCACCCAAGCGAGCGAGGGCACGGCGCGCAGCGCCTGCAGGCTCGGATCGACGAGCCGGCGCAGGGTCGGCAGGGTCGCGGTCAGCGCGCCCGCAACGATCCCCGCAACCGCGCCGAGGACGAAGCCGAGGCCGACGCGCACCAGCGTCGCCGCGACGTGCATCCACAGATCGCCGGATGCGGCGAGTTCCCACAGAGTCGCGCCGATCCGGCTCGGTGGCGGCAGGAGCCGCCCCTGCGCGAGGCCGGAACGGACCGCAAGTTCCCAGCCGAACGCCAGAAGCGCAGGCAGGAGGAGGCCGAGGCCGGCCCGGCCGTAGCGGTGGAGATTCGGGCGTCGGCCGCGTGGGGCGGTCGTCGACGGGGCCACGATGGGATCGGTCATCGGCAGGAGCGTTCGAGCAGGAAGGGCATCGGGTCGTCGGCGGTTTGAGGATCGACGGCCCTATAGCACCGCTCGGCTCAGCGCCGCGCCTCGGTCGCCATCCGCACCGCGAGGCCGGCGAGCACGGTGCCCATCAGCCATCGCTGCACCACCATCCAGGCCGGGCGGCCGCCGAGGAAGGCGGCCACCGACCCGGCGGTCATCGCGATCAGCGCGTTCACGCCGACGCTGATCCCGGTCTGCACCGTGCCCAGCACCACCGATTGCGAGAGCACGCTGCCATGGCCCGGGGTGATGAACTGCGGCAGCAGCGACAGGTACATCACCGCGATCTTCGGGTTGAGGAGGTTCGTGAGGAAACCCATCGCGAACAGCCGGCGCGGGCCGTCGGGTGGCAGGATGCGGGGCCGAAACGGTGAGCGCCCCCCGGGACGCACCGCCTGCCACGCCAGCCACAGGAGGTAGAGCGCGCCGGCAAAGCGCAGGGCGTCGTAGGCGAAGGGCACGGCCATCAGCAGGGCCGTGATGCCGAAGGCCGCCGACAGCATGTAGACCAGGAAGCCCGCCGCCACCCCGC
>CAZZZJ010000128.1:0-8070 GCA_964658355.1 Beijerinckiaceae bacterium | reverse complement strand
CGCAGGATGTTCGGTGACTATTCCCTCGGCGATCTCGGCGCGATCTTCGCGATGCAGGGCTTTGCCGGCCTGATCCTGTTCTCGGTCTACGTGCTGATGGCGCTCGGCCTGGCGATCATCTTCGGCCAGATGGGCGTGATCAACATGGCGCACGGGGAGTTCATGATCCTCGGCGCGTACATGACCTATCTGTGCTCGACGTTCTTCCAGACCTACCTGCCGGCGCTGTTCCCGGCCTACTTCTTCCTGGCGATGGTCCTCGCCTTCTGCGCCTCGGGGGCGCTGGGGATGCTGGTGGAATGGGCGCTGATCCGCCACCTCTACAAGCGCCCGCTCGACACGCTGCTTGCCACCTGGGGCCTGTCGCTGATCCTGCAGCAGGCCTATCGCTCGATCTTCGGCGCGCGCGAGGTCGGCGTCGAGCTGCCGACCTGGCTGATCGGCTCGGTGCAGGTCACCGATTCCATCGAGATCCCGATCAACGGCCTGTTCGTGATGGCGGTCACCACGCTGATCACCGTCGGCGTGGCGCTGCTGATCTACCGCTCGCGCTTCGGCCAGCAGGTCCGCGCGGTGATGGCGAACCGCCCGATGGCCGGCGCCGTCGGCATCGATACCGAGAAGGTCGACCGCTACACCTTCGGCCTCGGCTGCGGGATCGCCGGGATCGCCGGCTCGGCCTTCACCATGATCGGCTCGACCGGGCCGACCTCGGGCCAGCTCTACATCGTCGACACCTTCCTGATCGTGGTGTTCGGCGGCGCGGCCTCGCTGCTCGGCACCATCGCCTCGGCCTTCTCGATCTCCCAGACCCAGTCGACGCTGGAATTCTTCCTCTCCGGCTCGATGGCCAAGGTGCTCACGCTGCTCGCGGTGGTCGGCATCCTGATGCTGCGGCCGCAGGGCCTGTTCACCCTCAAGGTCCGGCGCTGAGGATCCGACGATGAAGAACCCCGTCCAGACCCTGACCAAGTCCGTCACCGTGAACGACAACCCGTTCATGAAGCCGATCGAGTGGCTGAGCCTCGCGGTGCTCGCCCTGGTGCTGCTCGTGGTGCTGCCGAGCGTGCTCGACGCCTTCCGGCTCAACCTGGTGGGCAAGTATCTCACCTACGCCTTCGTCGCGCTCGGCCTCGTCATCTGCTGGGGCTATGCCGGCATCCTGTCGCTCGGCCAGGGCTGCTTCTTCGGCCTGGGCGGCTACTGCATGGCGATGTACCTGAAGCTCGAGGCCTCGAGCATCGAGAACACCAAGATCCAGTCGACGCCGGGCATCCCCGACTTCATGGACTGGAACCAGATCACGGCGCTGCCCTGGTTCTGGAAGCCGTTCCAGAGCCTGCCGCTGACGCTGATTCTCATCGTCGCGGTGCCGGTGCTGTTCGCCTTCGTCATCTCGGCGGCGATGTTCAAGCGCCGGGTCGGCGGCACCTACTTCGCGATCATCACCCAGGCGATCGCCGCGATCCTGACGATCCTGATCGTCGGCCAGCAGGGCTATACCGGCGGCATCAACGGCATCACCGACCTGCGCACGCTCCACGGCTGGGACATCCGCACCGACAGCGCCCACAACATCCTCTACTTCGTCAACGGCGGGCTGCTGATCGGCTGCATCCTGATCGCGCAGTTCGTGAAGAAGTCGAAGCTCGGGCGCATCCTCGTCGCCATGCGCGACAAGGAGGACCGCGTGCGGTTCTCCGGCTATTCGGTCGCCGGGTTCAAGGTCTTCGCCTTCTGCCTCGCCGCCGCCTTCGCGGCGATCGGGGGGGCGATGTTCACCCTCCAGGTCGGGTTCATGTCGCCCTCCTTCGTCGGCATCGTGCCCTCGATCGAGATGGTGATCTACGCCGCGGTCGGCGGGCGGTTGTCGCTGTTCGGCGCGGTCTGGGGCACGCTGCTCGTCAACTGGGCGAAGACCAGCTTCTCGGAGTCGTTCCCCGACCTGTGGCTGTTCGGGCTCGGCGCGCTGTTCATCGCCGTGGTGCTCGCCTTCCCGAACGGTCTCGCCGGCATCTGGCGCGAGCATGTCGAGCCGCGCCTCACCCGCCGGATGAAGTCCCTGCGCGCGCCGCCCCCGGCCATCGTCCCCCACGGCACACCGGCCGAGTGAGAGATCCATGAACGCCGCGATCCTCCCCTCCTCCGTCATCGGCGCCAACCCGGCCGCCCCGGAATACCTGCTGTCGGTCGACGCGCTCACCGTCTCCTTCGACGGGTTCAAGGCGGTCAACGACGTCTCGTTCTACGTCGACCCGAACGAGATTCGCGTGATCATCGGCCCGAACGGCGCCGGCAAGACCACGGTGCTCGACCTGATCTGCGGACGGACGCGGGCCAGCGCCGGCTCGATCAAGTACAAGGGCCAGGAGCTGACGAAGCTCACCGAGAGCGCGATCGTACAGGCCGGCGTCGGGCGCAAGTTCCAGACGCCCTCGATCTACGACGACCTCACGGTGTTCGAGAACCTGGAGATCTCGTTCCCGCGCGGGCGCTCGGTCTTCGGGGCGCTGACCTTCAAGCGCGACGCGCAGGTCCGCGAACGCATCCACGAGATCGCCGAGACGATCTTCCTCAAGGACCAGCTGCTGGAGCGGGCGGAGTTCCTGAGCCACGGGCAGAAGCAGTGGCTCGAGATCGGCATGCTGCTGATCCAGGACCCGGAACTCCTGATGCTCGACGAGCCGGTGGCCGGAATGAGCGTCGGCGAGCGGATCAAGACCGCCGAGCTGCTGAACCAGATCATCGTCGGGCGCTCGGTGCTGGTGATCGAACACGACATGAAGTTCGTCGAGGACATCGCCCACCGGGTCACCGTGCTGCACCAGGGCAAGGTCCTGTCGGAGGGCTCGATGGAGCGGGTCAAGAACGATCCGAAGGTCATCGAAGTGTATCTGGGACACTGAGCATCATGCTGCAGACCGCGCATCCTCCGCTGGCGAAAGCCCCTCCGCCGACGACGGTCCCCTCGGCCGCGCCGATCTTACGCGTCGAGGACCTCCACGCCGCCTACGGCCAGAGCGAGGTCCTGCACGGCCTGAACTTCCAGGTCGCGCCCGGCGAGATCGTCGCGGTCATGGGCCGCAACGGCATGGGCAAGACCACGCTGATGAAGACCCTGATGGGGATCGTGCCGGTGAAGGCCGGCTCGATCCGCGTCGACGGCGCCGAGATCGGCGGCCTCAAGAGCCATGCCCGCGTGGCGAAGGGCCTCGCCTACGTGCCGCAGGGCCGGATGATCTTCTCGACGATGACGGTGCAGGAGAACATCGAGACCGGCCTCACCGTCACCGGCACGCGCAAGGTTCCGCCGGACCTCTACGAGATGTTCCCGGTGCTGCTCGAGATGAAGGGCCGGCGCGGCGGGAACCTCTCGGGCGGCCAGCAGCAGCAGCTCGCCATCGCCCGCGCGCTCGCGAGCAAGCCGAAGGTGCTGCTGCTGGACGAGCCGACCGAGGGCATCCAGCCCTCGATCATCCGCGAGATGGGACGCACCCTGAAGAAGATCCGCGACGCGCGCGGCCTGTCGATCGTGGTCTCCGAGCAGGTGCTGAGCTTCGCCCTCGACGTCGCGGACCGGGTGCTCGTGATGGAGAACGGCGAGATCGTCCACGAATCCCGACGCGCCGACATCGACGAAGCGCAGGTCGCCCGCTTCCTCTCGGTCTGATGGACGTCAAGATGGCCGATTACGAGATCTTCGAGCTTGGCGACTTCGTGCTCCAGTGCGGCAAGACGCTGCGCAGCGCCAAGCTGGCCTTCAAGACCTTCGGCACGCTCAATGCCGCCAAGGACAACGCCATCGTCTATCCCACCTGGTATTCCGGCCAACACACCGAGAACGAATGGCTGATCGGCGCGGGCAAAGCGCTCGATCCGGACAAGTATTTCATCATCATCCCGAACATGTTCGGCAATGGGCTCTCGTCCTCCCCGAGCAACACGCCGGCGCCCTGGAACGGTCCCCGTTTCCCCAATGTCACGGCCTACGACAACGTCGTCGCGCAGCATCGGCTGGTCACCGAGCATTTCGGCATCGAGACGCTGGCGCTGGTGACCGGCTGGTCGATGGGAGCGCTCCAGACCTACCATTGGGGCGCACTCTACCCCGGCATGGTCCCGCGCATCCTGCCGTTCCAGGGCTCGGCCAAGTGCTCGCGGCACAACTTCGTCTTCCTCGAAGGCGCCAAGGCCGCGCTTCAGGCGGACGCCGCCTTCGCCGAGGGCTGGTACGCCAGCCCGCCGAACAAGGGGCTCCGCGCCTTCGGCCGGGTCTATGCCGGCTGGGGCCTGTCGCAGACCTTCTATCGGATCGAGGCCGACAAGACCCACATGGGCTACGCCTCGCTCGAAGACTTCCTCGTCGGGTTCTGGGAAGGGCTGTTCTACACGCGCGACGCCAACGACCTGCTCGCGATGCTGTGGACCTGGCAGAACGGCGATATCGGCGCCAACCCGGTCTTCGGCGGCGACACCAAGGCCGCACTCCGCGCGATCACCGCCAAGGCGATCCTGATGCCGGCCTCGACCGACCTGTATTTCCCGCCCGAGGACAACCGGATCGAGGCGGAGTCGATGCCGAACGCCGAGCTGCGCGTCATCGACACCTGGTGGGGCCATTTCGCCGGCGGCCCGGGCACCAGCCCCGACGACATCAAGACCCTCGACGACGCGCTGAAAGAGCTGCTCGCGAGCTGAACGGATTCGGCCGGCTCAGCCGGCCGTTCGGGGCATCGCCGTCCCCAGGTTGCCAAGACAGGGAGCAAAGTCAGAAAATGCCCGAGACGCTGATCAAGGTCGACCTGACGCAATCGGCCTACGACAACGACATGGTGCACAACCGCTGGCACCCCGACATCCCGATGGTCGCCATGGTGAAGCCCGGCGACGACTTCATCGTCGAGACCTACGACTGGACCGGCGGCTTCATCAAGAACAACGATTCCGCCGACGACGTGCGCGACATCGACCTGTCGATCGTGCACTTCCTCTCCGGGCCGATCGGCGTCGAGGGCGCCGAGCCCGGCGACCTGCTGGTGGTCGACCTGCTCGACATCGGGGCCAAGCCCGAGAGCCAGTGGGGCTTCAACGGCTTCTTCTCGAAGAAGAACGGCGGCGGCTTCCTCGACGAGCACTTCCCCCAGGCCCAGAAGTCGATCTGGGACTTCGAGGGCATGTTCACCAAGTCGCGCCACATCCCCGGCGTGCGCTTCCCCGGCCTGATCCATCCGGGCCTGATCGGCTGCCTGCCCGACCCGAAGATGCTGGAGACCTGGAACACCCGCGAGAAGGCCCTGTTCGACACCGACCCCAACCGGGTGCCGGCGCTCGCCACCCTGCCCTTCGCGCCGACCGCGCATATGGGCCGGCTCAAGGGCGAGGCGAAGGACACGGCCGCGGCGGCCGGGGCCCGCACGGTGCCGGGGCGCGAGCACGGCGGCAATTGCGACATCAAGGACCTGTCGCGCGGCTCGAAGATCTACTTCCCGGTCTACGTGCCCGGCGCCGGCCTCTCCATGGGCGACCTGCACTTCAGCCAGGGCGACGGCGAGATCACCTTCTGCGGCGCGATCGAGATGGCGGGCTGGGTCCACCTCAAGGTCAGCCTGATCAAGGACGGCATGGCGAAGTACGGGATCAAGAACCCGATCTTCAAGCCGTCGCCGGTCACGCCGAAGTTCGACGACCACCTGATCTTCGAGGGCGTCTCGGTCGACGAGCACGGCAAGCAGCATTACCTCGACGTCACGGTGGCCTATCGCCAGGCCTGCCTCAACGCGATCGAGTACCTGAAGAAGTTCGGCTACTCGGGCGCGCAGGCCTACTCGATCCTCGGCACCGCACCGGTCCAGGGCCACATCTCGGGCGTGGTCGACATCCCCAATGCCTGCGCGACCCTGTGGATTCCGACGAAGATCTTCGAGTTCGACATCAACCCCGGCGCCGACGGGCCGACGAAGTTCCTCGACGGCTCGATCCAGATGCCGCTCTCGCCGGACCTGTAGTCTCCTGGCTTGCCGCGCCTCCCGGCCGGCAAGCCGCACGCCCTTTGCCTGGAAGCGCTCGAATGCCCGTCTACGATTACGCTTGCGAGGCCTGCGGGCCGTTCACGGTGCTGCGCCCGATGGCGCAGTTCAAGGACCCGCACGATTGCCCCGATTGCGGGACGGCGTGCGGGCGCGCCTTCCTCACCGCGCCGAACCTCGCCTCCATGGATGCGGGCCGGCGCAAGGCCTTCGCCGTCAACGAGCGGAGCGCGCACGTGCCCCGCAAGTCCTCGGGGCACGGGGCCGGCTGCGGCTGCTGCAGCGGCACGAAGGCCAAGTCCGGCCCCGCGGCCGCCAAGAGCTTCCCCAACGCGCGGCCGTGGATGATCAGCCACTGAGGTCAAAGACAACCCTCCCTCCACTGCGGGAGAGGGAGAATCAGGACACGAGGGAGACATCACGCCATGATGCACGGAGACATCTCGTCCAGCGCCGACAGCGTCGGCGTCGCGGTGGTGAACTACAAGATGCCGCGCCTCCACACGAAGGCGGAGGTGCTGGAGAATGCGAGCAAGATCGGCGACATGATCGTCGGGATGAAGGCCGGTCTGCCGGGCCTCGACCTTGTGATCTTCCCCGAATACTCGACGCACGGGATCATGTACGACGCGGCCGAGATGTACGAGACCGCCTCGACCGTGCCCGGGGCTGAGACCGACATCTTCGCCGCCGCCTGCCGCAAGGCCAAGGTCTGGGGCGTGTTCTCGCTCACCGGCGAGCGCCACGAGGAGCACCCGAACAAGGCGCCCTACAACACCCTCATCCTGATGAACGACCAGGGCGAGATCGTGCAGAAGTACCGCAAGATCATGCCCTGGACGCCGATCGAGGGCTGGTATCCGGGCGACCGCACCTACGTCTCGGAGGGGCCGAAGGGCCTGATGATCAGCCTGATCATCTGCGACGACGGCAACTATCCCGAGATCTGGCGCGACTGCGCCATGCGCGGGGCCGAGCTCATCATCCGCTGCCAGGGCTACATGTATCCGGCCAAGGAGCAGCAGATCCTGATGTCGAAGGCGATGGCCTTCGCCAACAACACCTACGTGGCGGTGGCCAACGCCGCCGGCTTCGACGGGGTCTACAGCTACTTCGGCCACTCGGCGATCGTGGGCTTCGACGGACGCACCCTCGGCGAGTGCGGCGAGGAGGAGATGGGCATCCAGTACGCGGCGCTGTCGAAGTTCCTGATCCGCGACTTCCGCGCGCACGGGCAGTCGGAGAATCATCTCTTCAAGCTGCTGCACCGTGGCTATACCGGCATGATCAATTCCAAGGAGAACCGTCACGGGCTGTCGGAATGCCCCTACGACTTCTACCGCCGCTGGATCGAAGACCCCGACGCCACCCGCGACGCGGTGCGCGCCATCACCCGCCAGAGCGTCGGCACCGAGGAGTGCCCGATCGACGGAATCCCCTTCGTCGGCAAGGGCGAAGGACCGCCGGATCCGCGCTGAGGGCGGCCCCGGCGCAGGCGCGCGGCCACCGCCGCGGAGGGGCGCCGGCGCGCGGCCAATGGAACGCGGTCCCGATCGGAACGGCCCAACGCCCGACACGTTGACCGGCGCTTGCCTAGCGCACATCAGGTCGGATTAGGGGCGGATCGGGAAGATCATGAACGGTGAGTCGAAGCCGGCCGGTGCGGGCGGTCAGGACAGCATGCCGGGCGTGCTTAAGGTCAGCGCGGAATTCCGGCGGTTCGCCGACGATGTACCGCTGATGATGTGGCGCTCGGACCATCTCGGCCATGCCATCCACCACAACGAGTGCTGGCTCCAGTTCACCGGACGACCGCTGGAGGAGGAACTCGGCGTCGGCTGGCGCAGCGGGTTGCACCCGGACGACTTCGAGCGGCACGCGCGCATCGTCTCCGAGGCCTTCACGGCACGCGTGCCCTTCACCGTGGAGTTTCGTCTGCGGCGCCACGACGGCGCCTATCGCTGGCTGCTCGACACCGCTCGGCCGCTCACCGAGGACGGCGAGTTCCGCGGCTATCTCGGATCCTGCTTCGACATCACCGACC
>CAZZZJ010000127.1:1829-8150 GCA_964658355.1 Beijerinckiaceae bacterium | reverse complement strand
GTCACGCGATCGCCTCACGCGGACAATTCGCGCTCGACGCGGGCGGCCGCCTCGGCCGGCACGTCGAGCGCCTGCGCCAGCATCTTGAGGAACTGGCGTTCCTGCATGGTATCGAGGTCGATCGCCAGCGCGGCGGCCGCGTAGATCCGGGCGGCCGCGTCCGGGTCGTCGACGGCGTCGGCGATCTCGTCGATCTCCGCCGGATTTACAAGTTCGCGATCGAGCCAGGCGCGTCCGTCGCGGTCGATGCCGGCCGCCGTCACGGCCTCGTCGAGCCGGCGGCGCTCGGCCGCGTCGACCAGGCCGTCGGCCACCGTCGCCGCCACCATCGCCCGCAGCATCAGGCGTGCCTCGTCCTCCGGGACGTGCTGGAAGGCCGACGTTTCGGCGTCGGTCGGCTTGTCGCCGCGCAGGGCGCGATAGGCGAGCCCGCCGATCAGGGCCAAGCCGCCGAGCGTCACACCGGCCAGGGCGCCTCCTCGGGCCTTGACCAGGGCGTCGACAATCGACTTGGCATCGACGGATTTCTTGCCATCGACGGAATTCCGGGCGTCGACGGATGTGTTGGATGCGGGCATTGCGGGTTACTCCGAACGCAGGCGGGATCGGACCGGCAACGGGTGGACGGGGCCAAGGTTCACCGGCTTCTTTCGTCGAGCCTGCGCCGGTTGCCGGATCCGGGCAAGGCGGCGATAGAAGGCGCCGTCCCGTCCCCATCTCCGAGAGGCCATGACGACAGCCGTCCACTCCCGAGCCCCGAGCCTGCCCGAACGGGACGCGACCCGCGCCAGACGCATCGCGGCGGCGGCGGCGGCGGCGTTGCGGCTCGAACTCGACACCTATCCGAAGCCGGGTCTCGTCAGCCGCATCGACAGCGGCAGCCATGCCGACATGGACGCCGCCGCCTTCGCGGCGAGCACGTCGGCGATCGAGCCTTACCTCGCCGACCTCGCCGCGGCCGGCGGACAGGACGCGACGATGCCGGCGTTGCGGCGCATCGGCATCGCGGCAGAGGCTGCGATGCGAGAGGCCACCGGTGGGGTGAACACCCATCGCGGCGCGATCTTCGGGCTCGGCCTGCTCTGCGCGGCCGCAGGTTCGTTCGCCGGCAGAGCGGTCCCCGTCGGCGGTCTCGGCGCCACGGTCCGCCAACGCTACGGCGACGCCATTCTCGACGGTCCGGTCCTTCTCCGCGCACCCGGGGCCGAGGCGCGCCGCCGGCACGGGGTCGGCGGCGCACCGCTGGAGGCGGCCTCCGGTTTCCCCAACCTCTACGGCGTCGGCCTTCCCGCCCTCGACCGCGGCCGGCGCTTGCGGCCGGACGATCCGGAGGCGGCCCGTGTCGAGGCGTGCCTCGCACTGGTCGCGAACCTGGAGGACACCAACCTGCTTCACCGGGGCGGCGAGGCCGGCTACGCCTTCGCGCGCGACGCTGCGGGCAGCTTCATCGCGGCCGGCGGCGTCGGGCAGGCGGATTGGCGCGCCGCGGCGGAGGAGATCCATCACGCCTTCGTCGCGCGAAACCTCAGTCCGGGCGGCGCGGCGGACCTGCTCGCGATGACGCTCTTCGCGGATGCGATCGAGGCGCCGCGCTCGTGACGCTGGCGATCCTCTGCTCGGGGCAGGGCGGCCAACATCCGGGGATGTTCGATCTCACCGCCGGGCTGCCGGCGGCGCAGGGCGTATTCGCCGCGGCGCGACCCTTGCTCGGTGCCGACCCGCGCGACTTCGCCCGATCGGGTGGCCCGGCTTTGCACGAGAATCGCGCAGGGCAGATCCTGTGCTGCGTCGCGGCGCTCGCGGCCTGGTCGATCGTGTCCGGATCCGCATCGTCTCGCCGGATCGTCGCGGGCTACAGCATCGGCGATCTCGCCGCCTGGGGCTGCGCCGGACGCTTCCCCGTCGAAACCGTGCTGGCGCTCGCCGCCGCCCGCGCCGAGGCCATGGACGCGGCCTCCGGCGTGGGCCACGGGCTCGCCGGCATCCGCGGCCTGCCGCAGGCGCGGATCGCAGCGCTGGCGATCGGGCATGGATGCGACATCGCGATCCGGAACGCGCCGGACAGCGTCGTCGTCGGCGGCCCCGTCGCCGATCTGGAAGCCGTCTGCCGCGATGCGCTCTCGGCCGGGGCACAGCGCGCGGTCGTGCTCCTGGTGCGAACGCCATCGCACACGCCCCGTCTCGCGGATGCCGCCGTCCGTTTCCGCGAAAGGCTGCGGGCGGCCCCCCCGGACAAGCCGCCGCGCTCGGGGCCGCGCCTCGTCAGCGGGCTCGACGGGGCCGCCGTGTTCGACGCGGAACGCGGCCTCGACAAGCTCGGCCTTCAGATCGCGAACACGATCGACTGGGCGGCCTGCCTGGAAGCCTGCCGCGAATACGGCGCGACCACCGTGCTCGAACTCGGTCCCGGCCACGCCCTCGCAACCATGGCCGCCGCGGCGCTGCCCGCGGCTCGGGTGAGGGCGCTGGAGGATTTCCGTTCCGCCGAGGGGGTGGCGGCGTGGCTCTCGGAATAAGGGGTCCCGTCGGCGATCGCGGCCTCTCCCGCCCCCGCGGCGGGGGAGGGGGGACGCGGCGGCTCCGCCTGCGGGATCCGAGACCGGGTGACCCGCAGGACGGGAAGGGCCGGCGCGCGCCTCACGATTCCGGCGCGCCCGGAATTGTCACGAGTCGAGGGCGTCGGCCTCGTCGATGTCGAGGAGGAAGACGATGTCGGCCTCGTCTTCGTCGTCCTCGCCCTCTTCCGTGGTGGCGTCGTTGGCGGCGTGGCGCGGATCGTCCTCGAAGTCGCCTTCGCCGTCATCCTCGGCGAGCGCGTCCTCGAACATCTCGATTTCGTCCTCGCTCGCGGCGCGGATCTTGAGTTCCGAGGTGCCGTTCCAGAGCGGCGCGCCGTCGCTCGTCATCTTCTGGATGTCCTCCTTGAAGCCGTCGCAGGTGAAGAGGTCGCGCGCGGTCTCCTCGTCGCCGTTGATGACCGCTATGGCTTTGCCCTCGATCTCGAGCGTGAACATCGCTGACTTCCCTCTCGTTACCGTGTTGCGCAAGGCCCCGCATCCGGGCCGTTCGCGCCTGCGCCGCAAGAAAGCTCTGGAACTTCCGCGCACCGCTCTCAATCCGGTCGCGGGGATGCTGTAGGGGGGAACCGTACACCCGCCAACCCCGAATTATCGTGCCGCGCGAGCCCTCCGCGGTCCGTCTCCTGCTAGGACCCGGTGCTCTCGAGCCGCGGCCGTCGACAGCTTATGAAAGAAGGATCATCCCGGATGCGGATCAGGCTCGGCTGCGAGATGCGCTACGCCTTCCCCTATCCCGTGCCGATGGTGGTGATGCTCAACCTGCATCCCTCCTGCGCCGACGCCCTCGAAACCCCGGACGCGATCGTCACCAGCCCGGAAGTGCCTATCGAGACGTACCGGGACAGCTTCGGCAACCTCTGCGCCCGACTGATCGCGCCGTCCGGCGCCTTCACCATCGGCACCGACGGTGTGATCGCGGACGACGGATTGCCGGACCCGGTCTTGAGGGATGCCGAGCAGCATTGCGTCGAGGACCTGCCGGCCGAGACGCTGCTGTTCCTGTTGCCGAGCCGATACTGCGAATCCGACCTCCTGGCCGACGAGGCGTGGCGGCTGTTCGGCGACACGCCGCCCGGCTGGGCCCGGGTGCAGGCGGTGTGCGACTTCGTCCACACCCATGTCGCCTTCGGCTACGAGTTCGCCCACCGCGACCGCACGGCGCTCGACGCCTACCAGGGCGGGCGCGGCGTCTGCCGCGACTTCACCCACCTCGCGGTGGCCTTCTGCCGGGCGCTGAACCTGCCGACCCGCTACTGCACCGGCTACATCAGCTTCATCGGCGAGCCGGAGCCGCACCCGGCCGGCGATTTCTGCGCCTGGATGGAGGTCTATCTCGGCGGCCGCTGGAACGTGTTCGACCCGCGCAACAATGCCCCGCGCATCGGCCGGGTGATGGTGGCCTATGGCCGCGATGCGGCCGACGTGCCGCTGACGCACACGTTCGGCCCGAACCCGCTGGTCGGTTTCCGGGTCTGGGCCGACGCCGTCGCGGTGATCGAGCATCTCGACGCCGAGACCGCCGAAGCGCCGGAGGAGCCGCTGCCGCCGCAGACGATGACGACCCGGATGGGGTGAGGTCGGCCCCGGCCGAGAACCCGCAAAGCCGAACGCGCGGACGATCGCCCGCACGAAGACTGCATTCGATCGTGGATCGGCCGCGAAGATGACATCTGAGGTTGCTGTAAATCAGATTTCGTGGTCCCGTGCGCGACCGTTCGCCGAATTCGGGGCCCGGCAGCATGCAAGAGGTTGCGGAGATTGGCGGACCCCATCGGAGGGGCCGGGGCAGGGCGTTGCGGTCATGGCCATGGCGGGTCGGCTCCTGGATCGCCTACGGTCTCGCCGGCTGCCTCGGCGCCGCGGCTGTGCTGCTCGTCGCCGGAAACGTCCTCTTCTCCACCGCGCGCAACGTCCCCTATCGCGCCCTCGATCCACGGGCCGGGATCTGCATGCGGGACGCGGAGGCTGGCTGGGACATTCTGGGCAGCACCATCGGCTCGCCACCCCGTGCGGTCGGAAACGACGAATGGGCCGCGATCGATCTCGGCGGCCCCGAGACGCGCCGGCGCCTCTCCTGCGCCATCCAGCGCCACGCGCTCACCGGGCCGGTCGCCCCGGGCGAGCCGGCCAGACGCCTGACCTACGATCTCGCCTTCGTCGAGCTGCAGGAGGACGGCAAGCCCTACGTCCTGCGCGAACCGTGCGACGGGGGCAGCGACAACTGCCAGAACGAGGCGGGAGGCCCGGTCCGGAAGATCCGCGGCAGCGGCAGCCAGCTGCAGGCGATCCTCGACCGGCTCGACCCGAAGCGGCCGAACTACGTGATCGCCTTCGTCCACGGCTGGCGCCATGACGCGGAGATCGGGGATTCCAACGTGGGCGATTTCCGCCATTACGCCGCGCACGTCGCCCGCTTCCTCGACGATCGTTTCGCCGGCGAGCCCGACCGCAAGCCGACGCTGACGGCGGTCTATATCGGCTGGCGCGGAGCCCGGACCGACGAGACCTGGGCGAAGCGCCAGTTCGGGCAGGCGGGCGAATGGATCGCGTCCCTCTCCGCGCTGCCGACGCTGTTCGATCGCAAGCCGGTGAGCGAGGCGGTGGCCCCGGCCGCCCTCTCGGCCCTGCGCGCGATCGAGCGCAGGCTCGGGATCGACGCGGCGCTGCCCGCCCCGGACGCCCTTCCGGCTCCGGGACTGAGCCGGATGATCGTGTTCGGCCATTCCCTGGGCGGGAACATGCTGATCACGGCGCTGGAGGACGATCTCGCCAAGAAGGTCTCGCTCCACGTACCGGGCCGCTACATGCAGCCGACGGTCGGCGACCTCGTGGTCCTCATCAACCCGGCGGCTGAAGCCTCGAAGTGGATCACCGTGCAACGCGCCGTCTGGAATCGCATCCCGATGAGCCGCGCGGAGCGCGCGCAGCCCGTGGAATACGCCAAGGGGCACGATTTCTTCCGGCCCGAGCAGCGTCCGATCCTCCTCTCGGTCACGGCCGCGCTCGACTGGCCGCCCGGCGGGCGGACCGAGGCGGATTGCGCGCCGACAGGCCCGTTCGGAGGCGCCGCGCTCGGCGACAGCCGTGCGCTGGTCGGGGAGGGCGTGGCCTACGACTGGGCGACGCACGACATGTTCCCGGCCTTCAAGGGCGACTTCCGTCCGATCGCCGATTCCCTCGTGCGATGGAGCTCGGGACGGGACCCGCACGATCAATGCCTCGGCAGCGTCGGCCTGACCCTGCGCCAGCGGATCTTCGGATGGATCGGGGAAGGCGTCGCGCGCACCCTGCGCGTCCTGCCGTTCATGCGGACCGATCCGGAGGAGACCCGCACGATCGGCCACCTCGACCCGGCGCGGGCCGCCCGCGGCGGTCTCGCCAACTACGTGTTCCCGACGCGGCCTTTCGGCACCACGCACGAGCTGCGCGGTCTCGTCCCCGGCGCCGCCGCGACGCTCCGCAAGATGCGCAGCCCCGACGGGGCGCTTCGCGCGCGTGAAATTCCGGTCGATTACGTCGAGGTCGCCGGTCCGGAAGCGGCCTGCCCCAGCGCCGCGGGATGGCTGACGGCCGCCCGCGACCGTCAGCAGGCGGCCGATCCGTCGGGGCACGGGACCTACTGGGCGAGCGACGCCGCGGGCGCATTCGCGCCGGCGCTCCAGTTCGTCCACGGCTTCCATCTGGCGGGCATCGCCGCCATCACCCGCGCCCGCGACCCGTTCTGGAACATGCGCGCCTTCGA
>CAZZZJ010000127.1:0-1729 GCA_964658355.1 Beijerinckiaceae bacterium | reverse complement strand
GCCGCGCGAGATCGCGCGCTTGACCACGCCCTGAACCTCCGGGTTCGAGAGGAACAGGTCGTGGTTGATCAGGCCGCCGCCATAATCCGAGGCGTCGGCGACGCGCACGCCGAGCGCCTCCAGCCGGTCGCGGTCGGCGGCGCCCGCGCGGACGACGCCACCGGCGATGGCGCCGGAGAGTTCGAGCGCCCGATCGTTGGTGGACGAGATCACCGTGATCTTGTGCACGTCCGACCCGAGACGCGCGACGCCCGAGGTGAACAGGTCGATGTCGATGTCGGGGGCGGCCAGCACCACCGCACCGATCCGCGCCATCGCCGCCTCGCCGGCCTCGGCGCGCAGCATCCTGAGGGTTTCCAGCGTCAGCAGCGTCCCCATCGAGTGGGCGACGATATTGATCTTGCCCGCGCTCTGCGTCGCGGCGAGCGCCTTCAGGAGGTCCTCGAAGGCGTCGCGTGACCAGAGCGCGCTCTCGCGGTCATAACCGTAATCGAAGGTCGCGGCGGCCGAGGGCCAAGTGAACAGGCCTGACACGCCGCGGAACCGGATGCCGTCGGAGAGCCGGGCCGCGCTGACGGCGGCCGATTCGAACGATTCGCGGTAGCCGTGGACGTAGATCAGCACGTCGCGGCCGAGCGCGGCTTCCGCGAAGGCGTTGGCCGCGCCAGGACCGGTCTCGACCTTCGGCACCGCGCCGATCGTCCAGTCGCCGGAGATCACCGACGAGACCTTGCCGAGCAACGACCGGTCGGGGGGCGACAGCCGCACCTCGGCGAAGCTCAAGCCCCGGCCGCGCTCGGCGTTGAAGTAGGGCGGCTTGGGCGGGCTGCCGACGGGCTTCCGCGTCGTGGCGACCAGCAGCACCGGCATCACGTCGAGGGCCGACTGCTTCTCGGGGAGCGCGACCGTCCCGGTCGACAGGCCGTCCGCGATGCAGCCGCCGAGGGACGGCGCCAGCGCGGCGGCTCCCCCGAGGGCACCGAGTCGGACGAAGGCGCGGCGGGTCGGAGGCTGGCGCAGCATGATGTCGTGTTCGTCCGGCGCGGTGGGAGACGGCGATGTCTCCGGCTCAAGCACCAGCCTGTGACGCAGGATCATGACCATGGCAGGGCGTAAGCGTGACCGTTCGCCCGGCGGTTGGCGGATGTCCGCCGGGTTGCGGCTTGCGGCGGCCGGACGCGTCGCCGGTTCGGTACGATCGGACGGGGTCCGTGCCTCTCGACGAACGTCGTCCGCCCCGGCATGTAGGGCGGATGACGCCTGCTTCCCTCGACATCGATGCGCTTCGCACCCGGCTTCTCGCCGGGGACAGAGCTGCGCTGGCCCGCGCCATCACGCTCGCCGAATCGAAGCGGGCCGACCACCGTGCCCTGGCACGCGACCTGATCGACGCGGTCCTGCCGCAGACGGGGCATGCGATCCGCGTCGGCATCACCGGCGTGCCCGGCGTCGGGAAGTCGACCACGATCGATGCCCTCGGCGCCAACCTCACGGCCGCCGGCCACAAGGTGGCGGTGCTCGCGGTCGACCCCTCCTCGACGCGCACCGGCGGATCGATTCTCGGCGACAAGACCCGGATGGCGCGCCTCGCGCTGGACCCCAACGCCTTCATCCGTCCCTCGCCCTCGTCGGGCACCCTCGGCGGCGTCGCGGCCAAGACCCGCGAGACCATGCTGCTCTGCGAGGCCGCGGGCTTCGACGTGATCCTGGTGGAGACGGTGGGCGTCGG
>CAZZZJ010000126.1:0-8159 GCA_964658355.1 Beijerinckiaceae bacterium | reverse complement strand
TCCCGTCCTCAGGTTGGACAGCGATTTAGAGCCATACTAAGCATCGACCGGGGGGCTGCCTTGCCGGTGACTGAATCACTTTCCGCAAACGAGCGTGTGCGAATCAAACGTGACACAACGTACTGACATCGCGATCGTCGGTCGCGCCTGCCGGCTTCCCGGCGCGCCGAGCGTGGACGGACTCTGGCAGCTCCTCACGGAGGCGCGTTGCGCCGTCGGCCGCATTCCCGGCGACCGCTGGTCATTGGACCGGTTCGGGCATCCGCGGGCGCAAGAGCGCGGCAAGAGCTACACCTGGGCCGCGGGCGTGCTCGACGACATCTGGTCGTTCGACCCCGCGGTGTTCGGCATCTCGCCTCGCGAGGCCGAGCAGATGGACCCGCAGCAGCGGCTCCTGCTCGAGCTGACCTGGGAGGCGCTGGAAGATGCCGGCATGCGGCCGTCGAGCGTCGCCGGGAGCCCGATCGGCGTGTTCGTCGGCGCCTCGTCGCTCGATTACGGCAACCTGCGCATCCTGGACGTGCCGTCGGGCGACGCCTATGCGGCCACCGGCAACACGCTCTCGATCCTGTCGAACCGGATCTCGTACATCTTCGACCTCAAGGGGCCGAGCTTCACCGTCGACACGGCGTGCTCCTCCTCGCTCGTGGCGCTCGACAACGCGGTCGCCGCGATCCGCTCGGGCCGCGTCGACACGGCGGTCGTCGCCGGGGTCAACGTGCTCGCGAGCCCGTTTAACTTCATCTGCTTCTCCAACGCGCAGATGCTGTCGCGCACCGGCCTGTGCCAGGCCTTCTCGGCCTCCGCCGACGGCTACGTCCGCTCGGAAGGCGGCGTGGTGCTCGTGCTGCAATCGGCCGAAGCCGCGCGCCGCGCGGGCTCGACCGTCCGCGGCGTGATCGCTGCGAGCGGGGTCAACTCGGACGGGCGCACGACCGGCATCTCGCTGCCCTCGGGCTATGCGCAGGGCGCGCTGCTGGAACAGGTCTACCGCGAGGCCGAGATCGACCTCGACGACGTGGCGTTCATGGAAGCCCACGGCACCGGTACCCCGGTCGGAGACCCGATCGAGGCCTCCGCCATCGGCGGCAAGATCGGCAAGGGCCGCAGGAGCCCACTGCCGATCGGCTCGATCAAGACCAATATCGGCCACACCGAGCCGACCTCCGGCCTGGCCGGCCTGCTCAAGGCGAGCCTCGCCCTGGAGCACGACCTCGTGCCGCCCTCGCTGCACTCGGCCGAGCTCAACCCCGACATCCCGTTCGCCGAGATGAACCTGCACGTCGTGCAGACGGCGCTGGCGATCCCCCGCGGCGCGCGCCCGCGCTTCGCCGGCGTGAACTCCTTCGGGTTCGGCGGCACCAACGCCCACATCGTCCTGACCGATCCGGCCCCGGTCGCCGCGCCGGCGGCAGCGGCCCGGGCGCCGGAGGTGCTGCTGCTCTCGGCCCAGAGCCGCGCCGCGCTCAACGAACTCGCCCTCGACTACGCCGACCGGTTCGATGGCGCTGGCGCGGCCGAGGCCGGCCGGATCGCCGCCGGCGCGGCCCATCGCCGCGAGCGCCTGTCGTCCCGCCTCGCGATCACGCTGGACGGCAAGGCCGACATCGCCACCGCGCTCCGCGCCGTCGGCGAGTCCGAGGACACCGCCGACGCGCTCACCGGCACGGCGATCGACCGGTCTGCGGACGTCGCCTTCGTCTATTCCGGCAACGGCAGCCAGTGGGCCGGGATGGGCCGCGAGGCCTATGCCGAGAACGCGGTGTTCCGCGCCGCCTTCGACCGGATCGACACGCTGTTCGCTTCCTACTCGCAATGGTCGCTGACGGCCGCCCTCGAGGCCGAGGACCTCGACGAGCGTCTGGCGCTGACCAGCGTGTCCCAGCCGCTGATCTTCGCGATCCAGAGCGCCTCGACCACGGCGTTGCGCGCCGCCGGCCTCGCGCCGAAATTCGTGCTCGGCCACAGCGTCGGCGAGATCGCCGCGGCGGAGGCCGCCGGGATCCTCAGCCTCGAACAGGCCGTGAAGGTCATCTTCTACCGCAGCCATCACCAGGAGACGACCCGCGGCCAGGGCACCATGGCGGTGCTCCTGATGCCGGCCGAGGAAGTCGAGAGCTTCCTCAAGGATTATCCGAGCCTCGACATCGCGGCCTACAACAGCCCGAAGGCCGTCACCGTGGCCGGGCCGGTGGCCGCGATCGACGCCGCGCTCAAGGCCCTGTCGCGCAAGCGCCGACGCGGGCGCAAGCTCGATCTCGATTATGCCTTCCACGGCCGGTTCATGGACCCGACCGAGAAGCCGCTGCTGCGCGACCTCGCCGGTCTCAGGCCGTCGCCGGGGACGACCGCGATGGTCTCGACGGTGACCGGCAAGGTGCTCCACGGCGCACAATTCGGCGGCACCTACTGGTGGCGCAACATCCGGGAGCCGGTGCGCTTCGCGGAAGCCGTGCAGGAAGCGACCCGCCTGGGCGCCCGCATCTTCGTGGAGATCGGCCCGCGCGCGACGCTGATGTCGCATATCGGCGATGCCATCGAGCCGCTCGGCATCGATAACGCCACCGTCGGCGTGATGCACAAGAAGGCCGGCGGCGGCGATCCGATCGCCCGCGCGCTGGCGGCGGCCCTGGTGCAGGGTGCCGCCGTGGACGAAGGGACCGTGTTCGGCGACGCGCCCGCCGGTGCACTCGACCTGCCGTCCTATCCCTGGCAGCGGCGCGCCTTCCGGCTCGGCGACACCACCGAGAGCCTCGGCGCCGCGACGCCGCGCGTCTATCACCCGCTCATCGGCTCGCGCATCCAGGTCGACGGCCTGGAATGGCACGGCTACGCCGACATCGCGACCATCCCCGAGCTCGACGACCACCGCATCGAGGGGCAGGCGATCATGCCGGGGGCCGGCTTCGTCGAGATGGCGCTGGCCGCCGTCCGCGAGGCCCTGCGCAGCGACCAGGTCGTGCTCGCCGAATTCGAGATCCACTCGCCGATGGTGTTCGGCGAGGAGGCCCTCCGCGAGGTCGCGGTTCGGATGGCCGGGTCCGGCAACGCCGTCCAGGTGCTCAGCCGTCCCCGCCTCACCCCGTCGCCCTGGCAGCTGCACGCCTCGGCCAAGGTCGTGGAGGGCACCTTCGCGCCGCCCGTGCGGCCCGACATCGAGATGCCGTCCGAGAACCTCCTCACCGGCGACGAACTCTACCTCCGTGCAGAGGCCGCAGGCCTCGGCTTCGGCCCGAGCTTCCGTCAGGTGGCGGCGAGCGCCCGGATCGACGACGTCACCATCGTCTCCGACCTCGTCCCGGCAGAGGCCGACCCGCGCTACGGTCTCGTGCCGGCTCGGCTCGACGCCTGCTTCCACGGCCTGATCCTTCTGTTCGCCGATCTGCTGGGCGAGAATGCCGGCAAGGCCTACATCCCGGTGCGCTTCGGCGAGATACGCCTGCTGCGTCCCGGCGTGTCGATCGCCCGGGCCGTCATCCGGACTCGGCGCTGCAACGAGCGCTCGATCCTGGCCGACTTCACCATCCTCGACGGCGAGGGCGAGGTCGTCGCCACCATTCGCGAGGGGCGCTTCCAGGCCCTGCGCGCCAAGGGCGGCGGCGATCTCGCAGCCTATGCGATCACGCAGGGCGCGGAACTGGCGACGGAGCCGACCGCCATCGCGATGGAGCGCCGCTCAAGCATCGCTTCCCTGCTGAAGCCGCACGCCAAGGCCGCGCGCGCCGCGACCGGTGCTCCGCTTTCGCCCGGGCACCTCCTGCTCGAAGGCTGGGCGACCTCGCTCGCCTTCCGCCTCGCCTCCGGTCTCAAGCACGGCACCGTCGTTGCGATCGACGACCGCGTGCCCGCCGAAATGCGGCCGTGGCTCGTCAATGCCCTCTATGCCCTGGAGAGCAGCGGGCTCGCCGAGCAGGACGGCGGACAGTGGCGCCTCGGCGACGGCGACGCCCTGCCGGCGCCGACCGAGATCATGCGCTGGATCGCGGCCGACCATCCCGAACTGTCGGCCGAACTGGTGCTCCTCGCCGATGTCGGCGCCCTGGTCGATCGCCTGCTCGCCGGGGCGCTCACCGAAGCGCCGAGCCTGCCGCAGAACGCGCTTGACGCGTTCACCCTTCGCAGCGCCACGGCCCGCGCCTCCGCCGACGTGGTGGCGAAGATCGCGGAAGCCTGCGGCGACAAGCTGCCGAAGGACCGGGCGCTCCGCCTGCTCCAAGTCGGCTTCGGACCGTTGTCGGCGCAGATCGCGGCCTTCGCCGAAACCGTTGAGGCGCGTCTCACGGTGTTCGATACCGATCGGCGGCTGGCCGAACGTGCCCGTCTCGCCCTCCCTCGCGGCATCGCGGTGATCGAGGCAGCCGAAGACCTCCCGGCCGCCGGGTTCGACCTGATCCTGGCCAGCGGTGCGCTGCATCGCGGCGATCGCGACCTGCCGCAGCGGCTGGCCAATGCCCTCGCCACGGGCGGCCTGCTGCTCGCCGTCGAGCCGGGCGCGTCCCTATTCCGCGACCTCGTCTTTGGCCTGATCCCCGGCTGGTTCGAGGCCGGTACCGGCGACATGCCCGTCGGTCGTCTCGACGACATCACGGGCTGGCAGCGCACGCTCAGCGCCACCGGCCTCGTCAGCGTGGCGGTCGACCGCGCGGCCTCCGTCAACGGCGACGACCTGCTGCTCGCCGCCGAGGCGCCCCCGCGCCCGGGTAAGGCCGCGGCCCAGACCTTCGCCTTCGTCATCGGCTCGGATGACGAATTCGCCGCCGAGACTGCATCCTCGCTCGCGACCCTGCTCGTCGCGGCCGGGGTCCACGTCTCGATCATCCTCGATTCCGAAGCTTCCCTCCTGGAGCTGGAGCGCGAGACGCCGGACACGGTGGTCTTCCTGGCCGGTGCCTTCGCTTTCGCCCGCGGCGGCGACGCGGCGACGCGGCTGCGCGACCGCTGCCTCAGCCTGAAGCGCTGCACCGAGCATCTCGGCACGCGCCAGACCAAGCTCTGGGTCGTCTCGCCGGGCGCCACGCGCGATGCCGGCGGCCCGGCGGCCTCGGTCGAGGCCGGCGTCTGGGCGTTCTCGCGCACCCTCGCCAACGAGATCGCGACGCTCGACGTGCGCCGCATCGACCTCGCGCCGGAGATCGACTCGAAGCGTGCGGCCGAGCGCCTGCGCGACCTCATCCTGTCGGGCACGACCGAGACCGAGATCGTGCTCGACGACGATCGCACCCGGGTGATCCGCTTCCGTCCGGGCCACACTGCCCGACGGCTCGATCCCGATGCGGTGCCGGCCGACGCCGCGCGCCTGGAGCGCAGCAACACCGGCGGCCTCAACGAGATGGTCTGGGGTCCGGCCGAGCGCCGCACCCCCGGCGCCGGCGAGATCGAGATCGCCGTCGAGGCGACCGGCCTCAACTTCCGCGACGTGCTCTGGGCACTCTCGATGCTGCCCGAGGAAATCCTGGAGGACGGCTTCGCCGGTCCCCGCCTCGGCCTCGAATGCGCCGGCCGCGTCGTCGCGGTGGGTGCCGGCGTCAAGGCGTTCAAGGTCGGCGATCCGGTCGTGGCCTTCGCGCAATCGGGCTTCGCCACTCACATCGTCGTGCCGGAGCTGGTGGTGGCGCCCGCGCCCGCCGGCCTTGATCCGATGGCCGCCGCCACCGTGCCGGTGGCCTTCCTCACCGCCTATTACGGCCTCGTCTCCTGTGCGCGCCTGCGCCGCGGCGAGTGGGTGCTGGTGCATGGCGGGGCCGGCGGCGTCGGGCTGGCCGCCTTGCAGATCGCCAAGCTGAAGGGCGCCCGCGTCATCGCCACCGCGGGCTCGCGCGAGAAGCGTGCCCTGGTGAAGGCGCTCGGCGCCGAGCACGTGCTCGATTCGCGTTCGCTCGCCTTCGTCGACGACATCCGCGCGCTCACCGGAACCGGCGTCGACGTGGTGCTGAACAGCCTGTTCGGCGAGGCGATGGAGCGGTCGCTCAACGCGTTGAAGCCGTTCGGCCGCTTCATCGAGCTGGGCAAGCGCGACTACGTCGCCAACACCCATATCGGTTTGCGCCCGTTCCGCCGGAACCTCAGCTATTTCGGCGTCGACCTCGATCAGGTGCTGCAGCACCAGGGCGAGGACGGAGCGCGGATGTTCCGCGAGGTGATGGCCCTGTTCAACGACGGCGGCCTCAAGCCCCTGCCCTACCAGCCGTTCACCGCCGACGAGACCTCGGACGCGTTCCGGCTGATGCAGCAATCGGGTCACGTCGGGAAGATCGTGATCGCGCCGCCGAAGGCGGGCCGCGTGCTCACCGCGCGCAGCCGCCCGTTCGTGGTCTCGGCCGACGGCGTCCACCTCATCACCGGTGGCCTGGGCGGCTTCGGCGGCGAGGCGGCCCGCTGGCTCGCCGACCGCGGCGCGAAGAACCTCCTGCTCGTCGGCCGCAAGGGCGCCGAGACCGAGGAAGCCAAGGCCGTCGTCGCGGACCTCACGGCCCGCGGCGTCACCGTGGCGGCGACGCCGTGCGACATAACGAGCCGCGCCGCGGTCGATGCCCTGATCGCCGGCATCGAGGCGTCCGGCCGCACGCTGGCCGGCGTGATCCATGCCGCCGCCGTGCTGCAAGACGGGCTGATCGCCAACGTGGACGCCGCCGCGCTCGATGCGGTGATCGGCCCGAAGGTGATCGGCGCTGAGAACCTCGATGCCGCGACCCGGGACCGCGCGCTCGACTACTTCGTGGTGTTCTCCTCGGCCACGACCTTCATCGGTAATCCCGGTCAGGGCGCCTACGTCGCGGCCAACGGTTTCATGGAGGGGCTTGCCCGCCAGCGACGCCGCCGCGGGCTCCCGGCGCTGGCGGTCGCCTGGGGTGCGATCGGCGACGTCGGCATGCTGGCCCGCAACAAGGCCGTGATGGAAGGCCTCGCCGGCCGCGTCGGCGTCACGCCGATGGAGGCGCGCCGCTGCCTCGATCTGATGGCCGAGGCGTTGAGCGCCCAGGGTTCCGCGCCGGACGACGCGGTCCTGGCCATCGCCTCGATGCATTGGGGCAAGACGCGCGAGCGCCTCGCGACCATGCGCTCGCCGAGCTACGACGACCTCGGCTCCGACCAGCAGATGGAGGCCGGCGCGGTTGCCGCGATCAGCATCGGCACGCTGCTCAAGGGCGGCGACATCGACGCGGTGCGCAAGACCGTGTCCGATGCGATCGTCGAGGACATCGCCCGCATCCTGCGCCTGCCGAAGGACGACATCAGCCGCGTGCGCCAGCTCTCCGAGATCGGCCTCGATTCGCTCATGGGGGTCGAGCTCGGCGCCAGCCTGCAGGAACGTTTCGGCCTCGATTCGCCGCCCGCCGGCCTGTCGTCGGGAATGACGGTGAGCGAGCTGTCGGAGTCCTTAATTCAGGCGGTTTCGGCGCCGATTGACGAAGCGGCCGGTGTTGCGTTGAGCCTTGCCTCAAAGCACGTCGGCGGCGAGGTCGATGCGGCGGTGCTCCAGCCGTTCCAGGACCTCGTCGAGAAGAAGAGCCTCGAGAGCAAAGAGATCCTGTCATGACGCAGTCGCCACGGCCGGATGGGGGACGCGCCGCGCTCGCAGGCTTCGTGACGAACCGGCTCGGCCGCAACGCGCCCCGGCCGACGGCGCTGCGGGCACCGGAAAAGGTCGGCGATCCGTCCGTGCAGGATTTCGCCAGCCTGCCGGGCTATCGCGAGTTGCGGCTGCAGCGCTCGGCCGCCGAGCTGATCGGCCTCGACAACCCGTTCTTCCATGTCCACGAGACCATGGCCGGTGCGACCACCCGCATCGCCGGCCGGTCCTTCATCAACTTCTCGTCCTACGATTATCTCGGACTGAACGGGCACCCGCGCATCTCGGATGCCGCGCGCGAGGCCATCACGCAGTTCGGCACCTCGTCGTCGGCGAGCCGCGTGGTCGCGGGCGAGCGGCCGGGCCATCTCAGTCTCGAGAAGGCGCTGGCGGCCCATTACGGCACCGAGGCCTGCGTCGCGATGGTGAGCGGACACGCCACCAACGTCACCACCATCGGCGCGCTTCTGGAAGCCGGCGACGTGATCTTCCACGATGCCCTGATCCACAACAGCATCGTCACCGGCGCGCAGCTCTCCGGCGCCCAGCGCCGCTCCTTCGCCCATAACGACCTCGACGCGCTGGAGAC
>CAZZZJ010000125.1:0-8356 GCA_964658355.1 Beijerinckiaceae bacterium | reverse complement strand
CCGACGGGGCCGAGCAGGTAGAGGATCTGCTTGCGCTCCTCCAGCCCCTGCGCCGCGTGGCGGAAGAACGAGACGATCCGCTCGATCGTCTCCTCCATGCCGAAGAATTCATGGAAGGCGGGGTAGGTCCGGATCGTCCGGTTCATGAAGACGCGGCCGAGGCGCGCATCCTTCGAGGTGTCGATGAATTCCGGCTTGCCGATCGCGTCGAGGATGCGCTCGGCAGCGCTCGCGTACATCAACGGCTCGTCGCGGCACGCCTCGAGGAATTCGGAGAGCGTCATCTCCGTGTCGCGGCGCGCTTCGTACCCGCGGGCGAAGCTCTGGAAAAGGTCGTTGGTCGCATGCATCGGCATTCGATAACCCTCTCAGACCGTCAACAACTTCATCCTGTCCCGACACGAACGCAACCGACAGGTCCGCTTTTGTCGCAGTGCGGTGAACGCGGCGACGCGGCGTGTGCTGGATGCAACACTTCGCAGGCGGAATTGCGACATCCGCCAAGCTTCTCCTCACCCGAACGGCCGGATCTCGAAATCGACCCGGCCGAAAAAACGTGCACTCACAGATCTCAGTTGCCCGCGATCAAAGATCGCTGGCGTCTTTCTTGGCATCCGTGTCCTTCTTCGCCGAAGCAGCCCCGACGGTGATTTTGATGTTCTGCGTCTGGACTTGGCCGTCCGAGTTCTTGATCTCGAATGTCACCTCGTCCGAGCCGGTGTAGCCATCCTTCGGCTGGTAGAACAGACCCTGAACTGCGGTCTCCTTGTTCGGGCACCGATACGACGCCGGCGTCTTCTGCTTGCCGACCTTGGTGATCAGCGAGCCGTTCTTCGGCGCGCCCGAAACCTTGAATTCCGGCATCGGGCCGGTCGAACAATCCTTCTTCAGGTTCGGGACGATGGCGATCCGAACGGTCTTGCCGGAGGCGACCGTCTCGCTCTTGGTGATCGTCGTCTGTGCATAGGCTGGCGCCCCGAGCAGAAAACCGCCGGCGGCGAGCGCGAGGATGGGGCGAAGGACGGGTAGGAAGGCGCTCACGGGCGTGTACTCCGAAGGTCTTTTGGCACGGCATCCGGGGCGATGGCGCCACCTGCCGGCCGACCCGATGTGGGGACGCCCGGGACGCGCGTCGAGACCGATTCCCATCGCCCAAGCACGGGATCGCGCGGGAACGACCCTGGCTGAACCGCGCGAAACGACCGATCCACGGGGTTCTGGCCCCGGCCATGACGGCGCGGCGGACGTTTCTGGCGGGACGCTTATTGCTGGAGCGCCGCGGCGACGACACCGGTGACGCGGGCGATCTGCCCGGCGTCGAACTCCCCGGCCAGGGCCTCCGCGAGGCACCGCTCGACCCGCTCGCGCTCGCCCGCATCCGAGATCGGCGTCACGGGGATGTCGCCTTCGTCGAGGCCGCAGACCCGCCGAATCGTCTCGGCCGCGGCCAGCAGCGCCCCGCGATCCGATGGGCCCATCTCCCAGAGCGGATTGCGCAGGCGGCTGATGACGCGCCGCGCATCGCGGTACTCCCGGTCCACGTGGGTCGCCGCCTCGATCTGGCTGACGAGGAACATCAGCTCCAGCACTTCCGAGGCCGCTTCGGGACAGGCGCGGACGATCCGCATCACGCGGCTGATGAGTTCCTGCGTCGGCGTCATCGAACGGCGGGGTGCGCTCATGCGGCGATCAACGCGGATCGGCGGGCAAAGTTCGCCGACCTCGCGGGGACGAGTCTTCCCTGCCGAGCGTGGTGCGGGTCAGGACTCGGGCGGTGCGCGGAAGGCGGCCAGCGCGTCGCGACAGGCGTAGAGTTCCTGAAGCGCGCCGGCCAGGGCGTCGCGGTCCGGATCGGACCGGTCGGCCGCGATCATCGCGGCCGGCGCCACGCCGGCGGCCGCGCCGTTCGTCTCCGGCATCACCGGGGCGGCCGCCACGGCCTCGCCGCGGCCGACCGCCTGAACGAAGCGGACGCCGTTCTCCTTGAGGACCCGCTGCGCGCCCTCGATCGTGTAGCGCTGGACATGCAGGAGATGTCGGATGCCCGCGACCAGAGCGACGTCGCCGGGGCGGTAGTAGCGCCGGCCGCCGGCCCGCTTGACGGGCCGGATCTGGCCGAACCGCGTCTCCCAGAACCGCAGAACGTGCTGCGGCACGTCGAGGAATTCGGCAACCTCGGTGATCGTCCGGAACGCGCCCGGATCCTTGTCGGCGTGTCCCGAATCCTCGGTGAGGGCAGCGAGCGCCATGGGCGGATCCGACGATGAGGGCGGGGAGGAACGGGTGGGTTCAGTCGTCGGCGTGGGCCGCGCCGTTCAGGCCGTTGATCTTGGCTTTCAGCACGTTCGACGGCTTGAACACCATCACCTGGCGTGGCTCGATCGCCACCTCGACGCCGGTCTTCGGATTGCGGCCGACGCGCTTGCCCTTCGAGCGCACGACGAACGAGCCGAACGAGGACAGCTTCACGGTCTCGCCCTCCGACAGGCACGCGCAGATTTCCGAGAGGACGGTCTCGACAAGGGCCGCCGACTCGGTGCGAGAGAGTCCGACCTGCTGGTAGACGGCCTCGCTCAAATCGGCGCGCGTCACCGTCTTGCCTGTCATGCCTCGACCCCTCGCGCTTCTTCTTGCCGGATGCCGCCGTTTACAGCGTATCCCTATGATTTGCCAAGCTAATCCCCGGTTTCTCCGGGGTCAACCTGGGCGGAGTTGGAAATGTCCCCGCTACCAGCGGATCAGCGCCGCGCCCCAGCTGAAGCCGCCGCCGATGGCCTCGATCATCACGAGGTCGCCGCGGCGGATGCGGCCGTCCCGGCGGGCCACGTCCAGCGCCAGCGGTATCGAGGCGGCCGAGGTGTTGCCGTGGCGGTCGACCGTCAGCACCACCTTGTCGTGTGGGATGCCGAGCTTGTCGGCCGAGGCCTCGATGATGCGGCGGTTGGCCTGGTGGGGCACGAACCAGTCGAGGTCGGCCGCCGTGGCGCCGCCCTTCTCCAACGCGTCCTCGATCACGTCCATCACCGAGCCGACGGCGAAGCGGAACACGTCCTTCCCCTGCATCCGGAGGTAGCCGGTGGTCCCGGTGGAGCCGGGGCCGCCGTCGACGTAGAGCTTCTCGCGGTGGCGCCCGTCCGAGCGCAGGCTGGCGCTGAGCACGCCGCGGTCGGCACCGGCCTCCGCCATGTCCTGCGCCTCCAGCACGATCGCGCCGGCGCCGTCGCCGAACAGCACGCAGGTGGTGCGGTCCTTCCAGTCGACGATGCGGGAGAAGGTCTCGGCGCCGACGACGAGCGCGCGCCTGGCCGCGCCCGTCGCGAGAAACTTGTCGGCCGTCGTGACCGCGAAGACGAAGCCGGCGCAGACCGCCTGCAGGTCGAAGGCGGCCCCCGCCGTGATGCCCAGGGCCGCCTGGATCTGCGTCGCGGTGGAGGGAAAGGTGTGGTCGGGCGTCGAGGTGGCGCAGATCACGAGGTCGATGTCGTCGCCCGTGAGTCCGGCGTCGTCGAGGGCCGCACGCGCGGCGCGGATGCCGAGCACCGACGTGGTCTCGGAGGCATCCGCGAGATAGCGCTGCCGGATGCCGGTGCGCTGGACGATCCATTCGTCGGAGGTATCGACCCGCTCGGCGAGCTCGGCGTTGGTCACCACCCGTGCCGGGAGGCCCGAGCCGGTGCCGACGACGACGGAACGCAGGGTTGTCATCGGTTTCCTTCCCGTCGCGACGCCAGCATCACAACCTTCGGTTGATAAAGCTGAATCGCTCCGATCTCCATCGCGTTAATTCACCGACGCCTCTTCGAGGCCGGCGGACGTTTTGGCCGGTGCACGCCCTGTTCGATCCGCGTTCAGGCCGGCGCAAGGGTCGGCGTCTGGTCGAGCATGTCGCGGATCGTGCGCATCAGGTCGTGGCGCGCCATGTCGTGGGCGAGGTCCACGGCCGCCGCGAAGCCCTGCGCATTCTCCGAGCCATGGCTCTTGATGACGATGCCTTCGAGCCCGAGGAACACGCCGCCATTGGCCCGGCTCGGGTTCATCTTCTCCCGCAACGCGCGGAACGCCTGGCGGGCGAACAGCGCGCCGATCTTGGCCGACAGGGTCCGCGTCATCGCGGAGCGCAGGTACGAGCCGATCTGCTTGGCGGTGCCCTCGGCCGTCTTCAGGGCGATGTTTCCTGTGAAACCCTCTGTGACGACCACGTCGACGGTGCCGCGGCCGAGGTCGTTGCCTTCGACGAAGCCGTGGTAGGCGAAGTTCGGCAGGTCGATCTCGCGCAGCAGGCGAGCCGCTTCCTTCACCGCCTCGTTGCCCTTCATCTCCTCGGTGCCGACGTTGAGCAATCCCACCGTCGGGCGCTCCAGGTCGAAGACGATGCGGGCCATGGCGGCCCCCATCACCGCCATCTCGATGAGGTGCTCGGCATCCGTACCGATGGTGGCGCCGACGTCCAGCACCACGCTTTCGCCGCGCACCGTCGGCCAGAGGCAGGCGATGGCGGGGCGCTCGATGCCGGCCATGGTCTTGAGACAGATCTTGGACATCGCCATCAGCGCGCCGGTGTTGCCGGCGGAGACCGCGGCATCGGCCTCGCCGTCCTTCACCGCCTGGATCGCCTTCCACATCGACGATTTGCCGCGGCCCTGACGCACAGCCTGGCTCGGCTTGTCGTCCATGGCGACGGCGTAGGTGGTGTGGCGGATCTCGACGCCGCCCTTCAGGCGCGGCTCGGCCGCCACGAGCGGTGCCACCACCGCCTCGTCGCCGAAGATCAGGAAGGTCGTCTCGGGGTGGCGCTCGCGGGCGAGCGCGGCACCGGGCACGACGGTCGAGGGGCCGTGGTCGCCGCCCATGGCGTCGAGCGAAATGCACACGCGTTGGGACATAGGGGGTTTCGTCGCGGCCTTCGATGGAACGCCGTCGCGGGGGCGACGGCCGGGATCGGCGCGGCGGAAAATAGCGATCCCGCCCCGGCGGGCAAACGAATTCTCGCGGGCGGGCGTGTCGCGGCCCCGTTTCTGCGGCCCGCGACCCTGCCGCCGGCTACGGCTCGTCGGGGCGCAGCGACCGCAGGACGTCGAAGGGCTTGATGTCCTCCCCGTGCTGGATCTCCTCGAAGACCACGCCGGGCTTGCGCGGGTAGGGATCGATCCCGAGCGCCAGGAACTCGGCGGTCAGCATGCCGAAATCGATCCGGCCGCCGACGATCGGATCGGGGATGTCGGCCTCCTCGGCATCGGTGCCGGCTAGACGGTCGGTGTCGGTGAACGCCACCTCCACGGACTCTGAGATCCGGGTCTCGAACGGCTCCAGGCTGACGGTGCAGATCAGCGTCACGGTGCCCTCGACGGTGCCGGTGACGACGAGGCGGCTCGTCGGCCCCGCGACGGCGAAGCGTCCGACGAGGTCGCGGACGGCCGGTATCTTGAAGTCGGCGGCCAGCGCAGCGCACTCGGCCGGCGATGCCTCGACCGTCACGGCACCGCGCCCTTGCGGCAGCCGGGCGAGGCTGACCCATCGGGACAGAGGGGGCTCGTTCGCGCTCATCGGTCGTCCGGGTTCGGTGTCGCGGCGGCATCCGCTTGCGGAAAGGGCGGGCCGGCGCCGAGGAGGGCGTCGAGGTCGGCTTCGGCGAGTGCGCGGTCGGCGCGTGCGACATAGCCGGCGAGGCCGGAGGCCGCCGCGGGATCGTCGCTGCCGAGCACGTTCCGTGCGAGCGCGGTGCGTAGCGCGGCGGCATCGCCGGCGTCCAGGGCCGCGTCGTAGTTGGCGGCGCGCCCGTAGAACGCCGCCCCGAGCTTCTTCATGCGTTTGGGCACCCCGAAATCGCCGACCCCGAGCTCGCGCAGGGATGCGTCCAGCTGGAGGAAGACGGAGTTCACGAGATCCTGCGCCACGTCGGCCGCCGGCACCGGCAGGCGGTTCAGGCGGCGCAGCACCAGGATGACGTGAAGGATCAGGGACTCGAAGCGTCCCTCCACGCCGTCGGGCACGCCGAGCCGCGTATAGAGCGCCGGCTGCCGCGAGGCCGCGTTGATGCGCATGTGCAGGGTCTCGATGGATCGCCGCCGCGCGTCGTTGCGGCGAAGGAATCGCGTGATCATGCGGGCCGCCTCAGGTCCTCGGGCCGCGTCCGGCGGAACGGTCGGGCGCGGTCTCGCTGCGCTGTGGCCTGTGGCCGAGCTTGCCTTGTCAAAGCCATAACCCCGCGGTACGGCAACCCACGGTCAAGGTGCAAGCACTCATCAGACCGCCCCTGGGATCGCGCGTTCGCGTGCCTAGCGGCGTCCCGTCCCATCAGCAACATAGGGTGGCCGATGCCGCGCCGTCTCGTTCCGTCTCTCGCGCGTCTCGGCCTCGTCGGCCTCGTAGGCCTCGGCCTGTCGGGCTGCATCGGCGAGGAGCTGCGCCACGGCTACCAGATCGATCAGGCGGCCCTCGCCACCGTGAAGCCCGGCATGAGCCCTGAGCAGGTTCTGCAGACGCTCGGCACACCGTCCACGGTCTCCACGGTCGGCAACAAGTCCTGGTATTACATCTCCCAGAACACCTCCCGCACGGTGCTGTTCCTGGGCGAGCAGGTCGAGGACCAGAAGGTGACGGCGGTGTACTTCACCCCCGCCTTCAAGGTCGAGCGCGTCGCCCTCTACGGCCTGCAGGACGGCAAGGTCTTCGACTTCATCGAGCGCACCACGCCGACCAGCGGCGCCGACCGCGCCTTCCTCAGCCAGCTGTTCAAGGGCCTGACCAAGTACGAGCCCTTCGGCACCGGCAACGGCGCCAGCGTGGTCCCGGGCGCCCAGCGCGGCATGTGATCCGAGGGCCGGCGTCGATCCCGACCGACGCCGGCTCGCCGGAGCGCGATCGTCAGGCCCGTCACGCGCGGGCGTTCGCACCGCATCGGCTTGCCAGCACGGCGGATACGATCTCCGCCGGCGCGGAAAACATCTCGTCGGGACCGGCGGCCGACAGCGCCGCCGCAGCCGTGTATCCCCATGCGACGGCGCCGAAAGCGCAGCCCACCGCCCGCGCGGCCTCGAGGTCCCGAAGCTCGTCGCCGATGCAGAGCACGGCAGCGGGTTCGATCCGCGCTCGGCGCACCAGGGTCGCGAGGCGTCGCGCCTTGCCGAACACCGACGCGCCGCAGGCGTAGCGTCCGATCCGGACGGCGCCGTCCGGCCCGAGCACGCGGCGGACGTTCGCCTCGGTGTTCGAGCTCAGCACGGCCGTCGCCGCACCCGCGTCGGCGAGCGCCGCCAGCATCGCCTCGATTCCCGGAAACAATCGCAGGGCGGCGGCATCGCGCGCGGCGAGCCCCTGCATGTGGCGGGCGATGAGCGGCAGCTTCCAACGCGGCACGCCGAGGCGCGCGACGATCGCCTTCGCGGAGAGCGTTCGGAGTTCGGCGGTCTCGTGGGCTTCGACGCGGCGGAACCGGTAGCGGTCGGCGACGTCATTGAGGACGCGGCAGAACCAGGGGAAGGTGTCGGCGAGCGTCCCGTCGAAATCGAGGACGACGAGGCGGTACCCACCGTCCGGGACGCCCCGGGTCAGAACCGCAGGTTCTCCGCAGGAACGTCGAGGCGCAGCACCAGTCCGTTCGGCGCCCAATCGTGCTCCAGGCACCCGTCGAGCTGCCCTGCGACGCTGCGCTCGGCGAGTTCCGTGCCGAAGCCCTTTCGCGACGGTGCCGCGAGGACGGGCGGGCCGCCGCGTTCAGCCCAGGTCAGGCAATAGCGCGAATCGCTCCGCCGACCGGTCAGCGTCACGGTGCCGGCCTCGTTGGAGAGCGCGCCGTACTTCACGGCATTCGTCGCCTGCTCGTGCATGATCAGGGCGAGCGCGGTCGCCGTCCGTTCGCCGACGATGGCGTCGTCGCCGTCGATGGCGACGCGGCAACGTCCGTCCTCGGTGTAGGCCGACATGATCAGGCGCATCAGGCCCAGCACGGTCTGCCCGCCGATGCGCGGCGCGCTCTCGGGGGAGTGCGGGCGGACGTATTCGTGAGCCTGCGCCAGCGCCCCGAGCCGCTCGCGGAACGCCTTGGCGAACGGGCGGGCACCGGGATCGCTCCGGGCGCTGAGCGCGGCGATGCCGCCGACCACCGCGAAGATGTTCTTGATCCGGTGCGACAGCTCCTTGATCAGCAGGTCGCGCGCCTCCTCGGCGCGCTTGCGCTCGCGTAGGTCGCGGGTGACGGTGCCGTATCCGGCATGACCGCCGGCCGCGTCCCGCACCGCGAACACCGTGAACAGGACCGCGATGGACTCGCCGGTCCCGAAGTGCCGGAAGGCGAGCTCGCCTTCCCACCAGCCGTCGCGCTGCAGCACCGGCATCACCACGGCCTCGAACGTCACCC
>CAZZZJ010000124.1:0-8371 GCA_964658355.1 Beijerinckiaceae bacterium | reverse complement strand
GTCTACGACCTCGGCGGCGGCACCTTCGACGTCTCGTTCCTTGAGATCGGCGACGGCGTGTTCGAGGTGAAGTCCACCAACGGCGACACCTTCCTCGGCGGCGAGGACTTCGACAACCGCATCGTCGACTACCTCGTCGACGAGTTCCGCAAGGAAAGCGGCATCGACCTGCGCAAGGACCGGCTCGCCCTGCAGCGCCTCAAGGACGCCGCCGAGAAGGCCAAGATCGAGCTGTCCTCGGCCACCCAGACCGAGGTGAACCTGCCCTTCGTGACGGCCGACCAGAACGGGCCGAAGCACCTCGCGATCAAGCTCAGCCGGGCCAAGCTCGAAGCCCTCGTCGCCGACCTCATCGAGCGGACGGCCGGGCCGTGCAAGGCGGCGTTCAAGGACGCGAACCTCGACGTCTCGCAGATCGACGAGGTCGTCCTCGTCGGCGGGCAGACCCGGATGCCGAAGGTCCAGTCGACCGTGCAGGCCCTGTTCGGGCGCGAGCCGCACAAGGGGGTGAACCCCGACGAGGTCGTGGCCATCGGCGCGGCGATCCAGGCCGGCGTGCTCCAAGGCGACGTCAGCGACGTGCTGCTGCTGGACGTCACCCCGCTCTCGCTCGGCATCGAGACGCTGGGCGGCGTCCTGACCAAGCTGATCGAGCGCAACACCACGATCCCGACCAAGCGGAGCCAGACCTTCTCGACCGCCGCCGACGGCCAGCCGGCGGTGACGATCCGGGTGTTCCAGGGCGAGCGCGAGATGGCGGCCGACAACAAGATGCTCGGCCAGTTCGACCTCGTCGGCATCCCGCCGGCGCCGCGGGGCCAGCCGCAGATCGAGGTGACCTTCGACATCGACGCCAACGGCATCGTCAACGTCTCGGCCAAGGACAAGGCGAGCGGAAAGGAGCAGACGATCCGCATCGAGGCATCCGGCGGCTTGGACGAGGCGGCGATCCAGCGCCTCGTGCGCGAGGCCGAGACCCATGCCGGCGCCGACAAGGCGCGCAAGGAACTGGTCGAGGCCGGCAACCACGCCGACGTCGCGATCTACACCACCGAGAAGAGCCTCAAGGAAGCGGGCGGCACCGTTCCCGCCGACGTGAAGGCCGAGGTCGAGAAGGCTGTCGCGGCGGCGAGGGAGGCGATCCAGGCTGGTGACCTGTCGCGCATCAAGACGGCCACCGAGCGTCTGACCCAAGCGGCGTCGCGCCTGGGCGAGAGCGGGCCCGCCGCCAACGGGCCGTCGGCCGATCCCGAGATCGTCGACGCGGAGTTCGAGGAGGCCCCCGGCGACGCCCCGCGGCACCGGCCGGCGGCATGACCGGTCCGACATCCGAGGGGGATCGAGCGATGCCCGAGAACACGAACGGCGCCGGATTCCCCGATGGGGAGGCCGCCGATCTCTCGGCCCTCCGGGCCAAGAACGCATCCTTGCAGGATCGCCTGATGCGTGCGCTCGGCGAGACCGAAAACGTCCGGCGGCGCGGCGAGCGCAACGTCGAGGATGCGAAGAAGTTCGCAGTTCAGGGTCTCGCAGGCGCGCTCCTTCCGGTGGCGGACAACCTTGGCCGGGCGGTCTCGGCGGCCATGGGGGCGCAAGGTACGGGGCCGGCGGCGCAGGCGGCCCTGCTCGAAGGGGTCGGGGCGACCGAGCGGATGCTCACCGGCGCCCTCGAACGCTTCGGCATCCGACGGATGCCGGCACTCGGGACGCCCTTCGATCCGAAGGCACACGAGGCGATGCGGGAGATCGTGGATGCGACCCACCCGCCCGGGACCGTCGTCGACGTCATGGAGGACGGCTTCACCCTCCATGACCGCCTCTTGCGACCAGCTCGCGTGAGTGTCGCCAAGGCACAGGCCAGCACCGGCGCATCGGGCTGATACGGCCATCATCGGCCCCGAGACCATCCCGCCCCGGAGGAATCCGCATTGAGCGAAGATCCGTACAAGGTCCTGGGCGTGACGCGGGACGTCTCCGAGGCGGATTTGCGCAAGGCCTATCGGAGGCTCGCCAAGAAGCTGCATCCCGACCTGAACCCAGGAAACAAAAAGGCCGAGGACAGCTTCAAGGCGGTCGCGAGCGCGTACGACCTCCTGAACGACCCGGCCAAGCGCGCACAGTTCGACCGGGGTGAGATCGACGCGTCCGGAAGCGAGCGCCCGCGGCAGCCGTATTACCGCGAGCAGGCCGAACGCGACGCCGGACATCCGTACGGTGGTGATCAAGGGTTCGGCGATTTCGGCGGCGAGGACATCTTCGCGCAGATGTTCGGTCGCGCCGGGCGTGCCGATCCCAACCGGGGCGGAGCGGATGCCCGCTACCGACTGGAGCTCGAATTCCTGGAGGCGTTCAACGGCGGGAAGCGCACGCTGACGTTGCCGGACGGCCAGGCCCTCGACGTCAAGATCCCGCCCGGCACGCGGACCGGACAGACGCTCCGGCTGCGTGGCAAGGGTGGGTCCGGCGTCGGCAAGGGGCCGCCCGGTGACGCCCTGATCGAGGTCGAGGTCCGTCCTCACCCGCTCTTCAAGCTCCAGGGGGACGACATCTACGTCGACCTGCCGCTGTCGCTCCGTGACGCGGTCCTCGGCGGCAGGGTCAGCGTCCCGACGCCGTCCGGTCCCGTCGCCATGACCGTTCCGAAGTGGAGCAACGCGGGCGCCGTGCTCCGCCTCCGAGGCAAGGGCATGATCGCTACCGGCGCCGCTGCCGCAGGCGACGAGTACGTCACCCTGCGACTGACCCTGCCGGCCGAGCCGGATGCGGAACTCCAGGACTTCGTATCCCGCTGGGGGACCGCGAAGCCTCATGGGACCCGGCAAGCCGAGGAGACGCTATGATGGAGATGCGTGAGTTCCAAATGCGCGCAAGCGTCGAGACCGCTGTCCTGCATACGTGGATCGACACCGGCTGGCTCATCCCGGACGGGACCGAGGGGCGTTGGACGTTCCGCGAGATCGACCTCGGGCGGGCTCAGCTGATCCAGGACCTGGAGCGGGATTTCGGCGTGAACGACGAGGGAATCGTCCTCATCCTCGATCTCGTCGACCGGATGAGCGGCATGCGCCGTACCCTCGGCCATCTCGCCGTGGCGATCCGCCGGGAACCGGACCACGTCCAGGACAGGATCGCGAATGGCGTCCGCGAGGCTGCTCGCATCGTTACCGAGCCTGCTTCCTGAGACGGACAAGGTGTCCGATGGATTCACTGCCGCCCGGCGATCACCGGTCTTGGATAAGCGCTCCTCGCTCCGTCGCTTCGCGGAACGTCGCCGCGGAAGCGGTATTCGAGGTGCTGTGATCGCGTCGATCCGGTGACATCGAGGGTTGGGATTCCACGAACGTTCGCGTGATGTCGAGGCCTGCGGTCACCACGATGGCAACACCGAGCACGACCGGCATCGAGACCGCGGGCTCGGCCATCGGCGAGGCGAGGACCGCGTCCGGTGGCACGAAGGCCCGTTGGAGGAACCAGGGTGAGACCGCCACCCATGCGCCCAGCACGCCCGAGCCCCACCGCGTCCAGGGCTCCGGCTCGGGCCCGTCGAGGAAGGCCAGGCCCATGACGGCGAGACCGCATTCGGTCGCGCTCAGCATGGCCGGGAAGTTGGCCGTTCGAATGAAGAGGAAGGGCGTCAGGACGACGAGCGCTCCCAGTACGGCCGCGATGCCGTCGAGCATGCCCCCGACGTCGTTCCCGCCCCCTGAAGACCTTCGAGGTTTCCCGCCCATGTCACCTGCGCCTCGTGAGCCGGTCACGGTCGCGAGCGAGGTCCGCCCGTCGCGGTGCCAACAGGAACCGAGCTTACGGCGGGAACGCGGAAGGTATCCTTGATCCAGCGCAAGGCTTCGTCCCAGGCCCCAGTCTAGGGTCTTCGTGTTCCCCCCGGTCGCTCGCAGGACGCGTCCCTCGACCGGGGCTCTCGGTGTCGCGAACGACCACGGACGAACGTGCTTTCCGTGCGGGCATCACGAAACCACGGCTTACCGTCGATGCTGGAGAGATCTTGAAATGGTGGACGCGGCAATCGCCATGGGCGATCCAAAAGGCCTATCGGCGCCCCCGCCGGCAAGTGGACGATCCGATTCTTCGCCGCCGGCCGAGCTCAAGCTCCTGTTCCTCCTTTCCTGGCTGCTGTGCGCGGTCTTCTACTTCTTCCAGTATGCGGTGCGGTCCGCGCCCGGGGTGATGCAGGCCGAACTCACCGCGGCCTGGGGCGCCAACCACATCGGCACGATGATCTCGGCCTATTACGTCGCCTACGCGGTGATGGCCCTGGTCGCGGGCGTCCTGCTGGACCGGTACGGCGCCCACCGGACCATCCCGTACGGCATCGCCGTCGTCGGCCTCGGATGTCTCGTGTTCGCGCAGGGGAGCGAGGCGGCCGGCATGGTCGGCTTCGTCCTCCAGGCGATGGGTGCGATCTTCGCCTTTGTCGGCTCGTCCTACGTGGCGGCCCGGTACCTGCCGACGTGCATGCTGGCGCTGTTCATCGGACTCACGCAATGCCTCGGCATGGCCGGCGCGGCGTTCGGCTCCAAGCCCGTCCACATGGCCATCGACCCGGCCGGAGGCTTCAACGTCCCCTGGCAGCACGTGTGGGTCGCGTTCGCCGCGATGGGCTTTGTCTTGGCGCTGGCGACCTGGTTCGTGATGCCGCGCGAGACCGGCGACAGCCCGAGCCACCACGCCGAACTCTCGCTCATCAGCTTGCTCCGACCCTTCAAGGTCATCTTCGGTAATCCGCAGAGCTGGCTCGCCGGCATCGTCGGGGGATTGCTGTTCCTGCCCACCACCATCGGCGCCCTGGTCTGGGCCACCTCGTTCCTCCATGCCGGCGAGAACCTGTCGATGGCGGAGGCCGCGTCGGACGCGGCGATGGTGCCCATCGGCTGGGTCATCGGGTGCCCGCTCCTCGGATACGTCTCCGACAGGCTCGGCCGTCGCAAGCCGGTGCTGCTGGGCGGCGCCCTGCTGATGCTCGCGGCGGGCCTGACGGCCATCTACGTCCCGGTCGGGACGCTGCCGCGCTATTCCGTTGCCCTGGTGCTCGGCATCGCGTCCGGCGCGGCCATGATTCCCTTCTCGATGATGAAGGAGACCAACCCGTCCCAGGTAAAGGGCACGGCGGCCGGCGTGATGAACTTCCTCGTCTTCGTGACGACGGGGATCATGTCGCCCTTCATCTCGCACCTGATGCTGCCGAGACAGGGCGTCCCGCTGACTCTGGCCGACTTCCAGACCGCCTTCCTGCCGTTGGTCGGCGGCGTCGTCCTGGCCCTGGTCCTCGCCCTGTTCCTTCGGGAGACCGGTATGGCCGAGCAGGGACCCCTCGTGCAGGGCGGGGGCAACCCGTCGGCCCCCATCCTGGCCGCGGCCTGACCCTCGGCGAGACCGACACCAACGCCTCGCACCAAAGGATGACGACATGGATGTCGCGGTCTTCAGCACCAAGCCGTACGACCGGCGCTTCCTCGACGCGGCCGTCGCGGGCCGCCACGCCCTGACCTACATCGACGCGCGGCTCGACCCGACCACGGCAATCCTCGCCGGCAAGGCCCAGGCGGTCTGCGCGTTCGTCAACGACGTGGTCGACGCCGCCGCCCTCGACACGTTCGCGCATCTCGGTGCGCGCCTGGTCGTCCTGCGGTCGGCGGGTTTCAACAACGTCGACCTCGCCGCCGCCAGGCGAAACGGCATCCGCGTCGCCCGGGTCCCGGCCTACTCGCCCGAAGCCGTCGCGGAACATGCCGTGGCGCTGATGCTGTCCCTCGACCGGCACATCCACCGTGCCTACGCCCGGGTCCGGGACGGAAACTTCGCCCTGGACGGCCTGCTCGGATTCAACCTGCATGGCCGGACGGTGGGAATCGTCGGGACCGGCCGGATCGGCCAGGGCGTCGCCAGGATCATGCTCGGCTTTGGCTGCAAGGTGATCGGATACGACGTCGAGCCGAGCCCGGCCTGCGAGGCCATGGGCGTGGTCTACCACCGGCTCCGGGACCTCCTCGCCACCTCGGACATCATCTCCTTGCACTGTCCCCTGACCCCCGACACCCGCCACCTGATCGATGCCGCCGCCATCGGCGTGATGAAGCGCGGCGTGATGCTGATCAACACGAGCCGCGGCGCGATCGTCGATACCAAGGCGGTGATCGCGGGGCTCAACGAGGGTCGGATCGGCCATCTCGGCCTCGACGTCTACGAGGAGGAGGAAAAACTCTTCTTCGAGGACAAGTCCGACGCGGTCATTCGGGACGACGTCTTCGAGCGCCTGCTGATGTTCTCGAACGTGCTCGTCACCGGGCATCAGGGCTTCTTCACGGTCGAGGCGATGACGGCCATCGCCGAGACCACCGTGGCCAACATCGACGCGTTCGAACGGACGGGACGACCGGTCCACGAGGTCCTCTGATTCCCCGGAGGTGCTTACCTTCACCGTTGGAGAACACCATGCTGCCCCACATCACCCTGACCCTCGCCCGCGGCCCGGACTTCCCGGAGGGAAGCATCGACCGCGGCTACGAGATCGACGCGCCACTCGACGCCGGCGGAGAGCTCGATCCGTTGCTATGGCGCGAGATGCGGGACTTTTGCCGGGTCCGCCGGTTCTGGCTCGGAGAGCCGTACCGCGACGGACGCCTGATCCACCGGCAGGGTGGCTTCGGGGGGGCCACCTGGCTGATCGACTACGACGACCGGACGACCGATGACGACGAGGCGGGCTACCGGTTGGGCAGCCACCGTTTCGTCGAGGGCGAGTACGTTTCGATCCGCGAAGACGACACGATGCGGACCTTCAGGGTCGCCAAGGTTCGTCGGTCGTGACGGTGCAACGGGAGGGGGTTCCGACGAACTTGGCCTACCCCCGACGTCGTCGAGGAGGCGATGGCCGGGGCCGGCATCACCTGTAGGCGGCCGCCCCGACGGTCGCGCAGGCAAGGTCCTGATCGCAGGACGCCTCGCCGTACACGCCGATCGCCCCTTTGAGGACGCCGGCCCTTCTCAGAGGAATACCGCCGCGCTCGTGGAAGGCCGCAGTCCCTTCGCCCTCGACGACGGAGCAGCAGAGGTCATCCCCGGGCGGGGGTATGAACTCGCTCGGTTCGCCCGAGACCGCCGAGGCGACGGCCTTGCCGATGGCCCCGCGCGCCGTCATGCAGCCGGCGCCGTCCATCTTCGAGAAGGCGACGAGGCGACCCTGGCCACCGCAGACGGCGACGCTGACGCTAACCCCGAGGCGGCGGGCTGCAGCGACCGCATGCCCGACCACCGCGGTCGCCTCGTCCAGGGTCAGTTCACCGGCATCGACGATGGAAACGCGGGCGTTCGTCACTTGGCGTCCCGGGTCAGCATCTCGCGGCCGAGCGCCACCAGTTGCCCGTCGGTGGCCGCCGAGAGGTCGATGTTGGCGGTCGCGACGACGCGGCCCTGCGCCTCGTGGTGGTGCTCGCCCAGGCGGCGCGACAGGACGGACATGGCGCTGCTTTTGCCCGTGCCGTGGCCGACGATGGCGATGCGCGGCGCATCCCTCACCGACGCGATGATCCCTTCGTAAAAGCCCAGGTCCTCGGGCGCGCGTTGTCCCCTGAAGTTTCCGCCCTCCCTGTGGGCGAGGTGGTGGATGTGGCCATGGGGATCGTACGGCCGCAGCGTGGTCTCCGTCGTCTCACCGACCGTCTCCGGATCGAGGCGGTAAATCCGCGCCTCGTGATGGTCGACGACGATGAGGGCGTCGCTCTCGGGGACGGCAGGTGTCGGCGTCGTCAACTCGGTGGAATGCGCCGACAGGCCGGCTCCCGCCATCAGGTGCCTGAGCCGCTCGACCTCGCGGGGGTCCATGTCCTTGTGCGCCGGCTGGGGGAAGGTCCACACCCGACCGCCCAGGCTCAGGCTCCAATTGCCGTTCGGCTTCTCCTCGACGCTCCCGATCCGCTCGACGAAGGCCACGACCTCCCGCCATTCCAGGTTCTCGCTGGTCGGATGGTTGAAGATCAGCGCCAGGGTTGTCCGGTCCTGGCCGTGTATCCGGGTCTGCATCATCGAGAGGGCGCTCCTGAGGGGGGGCATCGGGCGATGCGAGGGAACCGCCCGATGCGTCGAGGTTCGGGGCGGATTCAGACGACGCGGATGTCGTTCTCGACCGTGGTGGCGCCGGGGGCGCCCCAGGCCGTCCAACCCGCCGTCTGGCGGTCGTACCAATTGTCGACCGTGCCCGTGAGGTGGACGACGCCACCCTGGGCGCTGACGTTGATGGTCTTCGGGTCGTACCAGCTGCGATGCAGCGCCTCGGTGATGTCGGCGCTGATGTTGGTCGCGTTCGGGCGCGGCTTGATCGTCACGTTGTTGGCGATGCCGACGACGCCGAGCA
>CAZZZJ010000123.1:1650-8377 GCA_964658355.1 Beijerinckiaceae bacterium | reverse complement strand
CCCACGACCCGATGCCGGATTCTGGCGACGGCCGAGCGCTCCTTCCGCGAGATCGGCTATCAGAAGACCACCGTCGCCGACATCGCCAAGACGCTGAAGATGAGTCCGGCCAACGTCTACCGGTTCTTCGACTCGAAGAAGGCGATCAACGAGGCGGTGGTGGAGCGGCTGATCGGCGAGGTCGAGGCGCTGATCTCGGCGATCGCCGACGCACCGGGCTCGCGCGCCGCCGATCGCCTGACGGCGGTGATCGAAGCTTTGCACCGCGACACATCGGAGCGGTGCCGGGCCTTCCCGCGGATGCACGAGATGATCGAGGCGGCGATGAGCGAGAGCTGGGAGGTTTGCCGCCACCACGTCGACCGGATCGGCGCCGTGTTCGAGCGGATCGTCGTCGACGGGGTCGCACGCGGCGAGTTCGAGACGGACGATCCGACCGGTGCGGCGCGCTGCCTTCACACGGCGATCGCGCGCTACAGCCATCCGCTGCTGGTGAGCCAATATCCGGACGCTCCGGTCCCGGAACTCGACGTGATGACGGCGTTCCTGTTGCGGAGCCTGCGGCCGTGATGCGGCGCGGGCCGCCGCTGATCTATTCCGAAGCCGGGTTCGGTGCCTGCGGCGCGACGCCGAGCTTCGGCTGCTCGCCATCGTAGCCCTCGATGATCAGGATCTCGGCATCGACCCCGCCCTTCTGCTTGGCGCGGGCGGCCTGGTAGCGCTCGGACTTCCAGCAGGCGAGCGCGTCGGCGTAGCTCGCGAACTCGATCACCACGTTGCGGGCACGCGCCGTTCCGGCCACCGCATCGAACGGGCCGCCGCGTACGAGGAAACGGCCTCCATACTCGGCGAAGGCGGCACCGTTCGCGGCGGCGTAGTCCTTGTAGGCCTCCGCGTCGCGAACATCGACCCGGACGATCCAGTAGCCGCGCGTCATCGTCGTCACTCCCGTCATGCCATCTCGGCGAGGATCGCCTGGGCCGCGGCGCGCGGGTCGGAGGAACCGGTGATCGGGCGGCCGACGACGATGTGGTCGATGCCCGCGATCCGCGCCTGCCCGGGCGTCATCACCCGTTTCTGGTCGCCGTTCTGCGCTCCGGCCGGACGAATGCCGGGCGTCACGATCAGGCGTGCCGGACCGACCACCGCGCGCACGGCTTCCGCCTCGAAGGCGCTGCAGACGATGCCGTCGATGCCGGCCTCGGCCGCCTGGAAGGCGCGGTGCGCCACGAGTTCCGGCACGGCGAGGGCATAGCCGGCCTCGCGGGCGTCGGCCTCGTCGTAGGAGGTCAGCACCGTCACGGCGAGGATCCCGAGCTTGCCTGCGCCGCGCCCGCGCACCGCCGCGCGCATGGTCTGCGGGTAGGCATGCACGGTCAGGAAGGTTGCGCCCAGCCCGGACAGCGCCCGGACCCCCTCCTCCACGGTGTTGCCGATGTCGTGCAGCTTGAGATCGAGGAAGACCTTGAGGCCGCGCGCGGCCAACTCCGGAACCAGCGCCAAGCCGCCGGAATAGGCGAGCCGGTAGCCGATCTTGTAGAACGTCGCCGCGTCGCCGATCCGATCGATCAGGGCGCGGGCGGTCGCCACGTCGTCGAGGTCGAGGGCGACGATCAGGCGGTCGCGCGGGTCGGTCTGGCTCGGGTTCGGCTGGTCTCGCATCGCCATTTCGGATCACGCGGCCGGGTGCGGTGTCAATTGCACGGCTGCGGGGGCAGCCATGATCCCGCGACCCATGACGCGCGCCACCTCCGCCTTCAACACCGGCAGCAACTCGGCTTCGAACCAGGGCTCGCGCTTGAGCCAACCGTTGTTGCGCCAAGACGGATGCGGCAGCGGCAGGACCCGCGGCGCCCGCGGCTCGGCGAGGATCTCGCGCCAGCGCCGCACCGTACCGGTCAACCCGTCGGGCATCTTCCCGAGATGCCAGCCCTGCGCGTACTGGCCGATCACCAGGATGAGCTCGAGGTCCGCAAGGCCGGCGAACAGCTCCTCGCGCCAGCGCTCGGCGCATTCCCGGCGGGGCGGTTTGTCGCCGCCCTTGGCATCAAGCCCCGGAAAGCACGATCCCATCGGCACGATCGCCACACGGCTCGCATCGTAGAACGCGGCCTCGTCGAGACCGAGCCACGCGCGGAGGCGCACGCCCGACGGGTCCATGAACGGAATGCCGGTGCGGTGGGCCCGCGTTCCGGGTGCCTGGCTCGCGATGCAAAGCCGCGCCGATGCCGTTCCCTGGACGATCGGCCGCGGCTCCTGGGGCAGCGGCGGCCCGTAGAGCGGCGAATCCCGGCAGATCCGGCAGGCGCGCAGGTTCGCGGCGGTGATGTCGAAGTCGGTGCCCATGCTGAGCGCGAGATGGGCACGGCCTCGCGCTTCGGCGAGGCCGCCGGGACGCGACCAAAAGAAACGGCGCTGGCATTTTCTGCCCGCGCCGTCCGTCGAGGTGGGTAAAAGCTCCGGGAAGCGCGTCCAAGCGAAGCCTCGGCCATCCTCTACGGCGTGCCGAAACTCACACGCCCCTCAGCCCGGCGAGGTCGAGGGGCAGCGAGCGCAGGCGCTGACCCGTGGCGGCGAAGATCGCGTTCGAGATCGACGGCGCCAGAACCGGCACGCCGGGCTCGCCGATTCCGGTCGGCGCCGCCGAGGACGGCATGATGTGGACCTCGACGACCGGCATCTCGCTCATCCGCGTCGGCTCGTAGGTGTCGAAGTTCTTCTCCTGCACCACGCCGTCCTTCAGCGTGATGCGGTTGCGCAGCACCGCCGAGAGGGCGAACCCGACCGCGCCCTCCACCTGCGCACGGATCACGTCCGGGTTCACCGCCACGCCGACATCCACCGCCGCGACGATCCGGTTCACCTTCACCTTGGCGTCTTCCGCCGTGATGTCGGCCACCATCGCCACGTAGGAGCCGAAGGATTCGTGTGCCGCGATGCCGAGGCCGCGGCCCTTCCCATTGCCCTTGGACTCGGTGTTCCAGTTCGCCTTCTCGGCGGCGAGCTTCAGGACCGCCGAGAGGCGCGGAGCGCCCGCCAGCAGGGAGAGCCGGTAGGCCAGCGGGTCGACGTCGGCCGCATGTGCCAGCTCGTCGATGAACACTTCCATCGCCTGCGCGGTGTGGGTATGGCCGACCGAGCGCCACCACAGCACGGGCACGCCCTCGCGGGCGTTGTGGACCTCGAAGCGGTAGGCCGGTAGCGCGTAGGGCGTGTCGGAGGCGCCCTCCACGGTGGTCGAGTCGATACCGTTCTTGACGATCATCGCCTCGAAGGGCGAGCCGATCATGATCGACTTGCCGATCATCACGTGCTGCCAGCCCACGATGCCGCCCTTGGCATCGAGCCCGGCGCGGACCTTGTGATAGACGGTGGGCCGGTAGTAACCGCCGGCCATGTCGTCCTCGCGGGTCCAGACCAGATGCACCGGCGCCTTGGCCCGCATCGCCTTCAGGATGGTCGCGGCCTCGGCGATGTAGTCGGCGGTCGGCGTGGCGCGCCGACCGAACGAGCCGCCGGCCCATTGCGTGTGCAGGCGGACCTTGTCGGTGGTGGTGCCCATCACCGCCGCCACGGTGGCCTGCTCGATCGTCTGGAACTGCAGGCCGGCATACACGTCGTAGCCGCCGTCCGGCGCCTGCTCGATCGTCGCGTTCAGCGGCTCCATCGCGGCGTGCGCGAGGTAAGGGAAGGAAAATTCCGCTTCCAGGACCTTCGCCGCACCCTTGATGCCGGCCTCCGGGTCGCCGCGCTCGGAGGCGACGAGGCCGGGCCGCTTGGCCTGCTCGCGGTAGCCGGCCAGGATCGCGTCGGAGGAGTGCATCTCCGCCGCGCCGTCGTCCCACGCCACCGTCAGCGCCTCGCGGCCCTTCATCGCCGACCAGGTGTCCCGGGCAATCACCGCCACGCCGGACGGGATCGCGACCACGTCGATCACGCCCGCGACCTTGCGCGTCGCGGCATCGTCGAAGCTTTTCACCGTGCCGTTGAAGCGCGGCGGGCGGGCGACGACGGCGGTGACCTGGCCGGGGCGACGGATGTCGAGGGCGTAGACGGCGCTGCCGTCGGTCTTGGCCGCGGAATCGAGGCGCGGCAGGCGGGTGCCGATCAGCCGCCACTGGCTCGGATCCTTGAGCCGCGGCTCCTGTGGCACCGGAAGCGTCGCGGCCGACGCCGCGAGTTCGCCGAACCGGGCCTGGCGGTTCGAGGCCGCGTGCCGCACCACGCCGTCCGCGACGGTGATCTCGCCCGCCGGGACCTTCCACTGGAAGGCGGCGGCGGCCACCAGCATCTCGCGGGCGGCCGCTCCCGCCTTGCGCAGCTGGAACCAGGAGTTGGCGATGGCGGTGGAGCCGCCCGTGCCCTGGATCGGTCCCATCAGGAGGTTGTTGTAGCGAGAGGCGTCCGCCGGCGCGAACTCCGTCCTGACCCGCGACCAGTCGGCGTCGAGCTCGTCGGCCAGGATGGTCGCGAGGCCGGTGGTGTTGCCCTGGCCCATGTCGAGATGCTTGACGATCACCGTCACGGTGTCGTCGGCGCCGATCCGCACGAAGGCGTTCGGGTCGGCCTTCACCCCCGAAAGGTCGGGGCCGGCCGCGGCGCGGGCCGTGTTCTTCAGGTCGAGGCGGAAGCCGATGACGATGGCGCCCGTCGCGGCGGCACCGCCGGCGAGGAAGCTGCGGCGGGTCGCGCGCGGGGAGCGCGGGTGCGTCTGACGGATCTTCAGCATGGCGTGGCTCCGGTCAGTGCGGGAATGGGCGAAGGTCTTCGAACGACGGGAGGTCCGATCCGCGCGAAGGACGCGCGAACGAATCGATCAGGCGAGGGTGCGGGCGGCTTCGTGGATCGCCGCGCGGATGCGCTGATAGGTGCCGCAGCGGCAGATATTGCCGTCCATGGCGCCGTCGATGTCGCTCTCCGACGGCTTCGGGTTGTCGGTGAGCAGGCCGATCGCGGACATGATCTGTCCCGACTGGCAGTAGCCGCACTGGACCACGTCGAGCTTGCGCCACGCGCCCTGCACCGCATCCGCCACGCGGCCCGAGATCCCCTCGATCGTCGTGATCTTGGCCTCGCCGACGTCGCCGATCCGGGTCTGGCAGGAGCGGACGGGCTGTCCGTCGAGGTGGACCGTGCAGGCGCCGCATTGCGCGATGCCGCAGCCGTATTTGGTGCCGGTCTTGTCGAGCCGGTCGCGCAGCACCCAGAGCAGCGGCATCTCGGGATCGGCATCGACCGCGTGCCGGACGCCGTTGACGGTGATGTTCAACATCCGGAATCTCCCGCGCCTACATCTCGACGGCTAATCGCTAAACCCCGGATGCCCGCGCGGGATGTGCCACCGCGCACGAACAACGAAAAACACCGCAGCGTGATCACGATCCTTGCGCGATCGGGACAATCGTCACGGTCGCGGCAGCCCGTTCTTAACACATCGCCCGCATCGTGTGGCCACCCCCGATCCGCGGCTGGGCGCCCCGACCTCGGCGTCTTTTCTCGTCCCATGTGCGAAGAGGCCGATGTCCCAACTGACGGTCGAGATGGTGCAGCGCGGCCGCGGGCCTTCGACGGAAGAGGTCGTGCGCCGCCGCGGCGTGGCGCGCGACATGCGCTCGGCGCGTGAGAAGCTGACCTCCAAGACCGGTCTCGAACGCGCTTTCGACTACGAGTTGCTTCGGCTCTACGCCCAGTACCGGGTCGGCGCCGGCATCCCGCTCGGCTTGTTCGCGATGGCGCTCGCGGGCGCCGCCTGCTTCTGGGTGGCGCCGCTGGTCGCGGCGATCTGGGCACTCTGCGCATTCCTGATGATCACCCTGAACGCGTCGATGGGTCGGTGCTTCCTCCATGCGGAGCCGCGCGCGGTCTCGCTGGCGAAATGGAGGCGCCGCTTCGCCTTCGGCGAGGTGCTGCAGAGCCTGAGTTGGTCCGCGATGATCGGGCTCGGCGCCGTCGGCGGCTGGTACTTCGCCATGTTCGGCCTCGTGATCGCGGCCGCTGTCGCCACCATGGTGGCCGCCACCGTTCCCGCCGCAGCCGTGGCCGCCCTGGTGCCCCTGGCGCTCGCCACGCTGGCGCTCCTCGCCTTCGCGCGCGAGATGGATGCGGTGCTGCTCGTCGTGATGGCGATCGGCTCGCAGATCTTCTTCCTCGGTCTCGCCCACCGCCTCTACACCTCCACCGTCGGCGCGTTGCAATCGCGGGCGGAGAAGGACGCCGTCTTCGGCGAGCTGGAGCAGGCCAAGGCCAATTCCGACGAGGCGCGGCGCCGCGCGGAGGAGGCGAACCTCGCCAAGTCCCGGTTCCTGGCCACCATGAGCCACGAACTGCGCACGCCCCTGAACGCGATCCTCGGCTTCTCGGAGGTGATGAAGAACGAGGTGTTCGGGCCCCACACCGCGCCGAGCTACGGCGAGTATTCCAACGACATCCACGACAGCGGGATGCACCTCCTGAACCTCATCAACGAGATCCTCGACCTCTCGCGGATCGAGGCCGGCCGCTACGAGCTCAACGAGGAGGCCGTGCAGCTTGCCCACATCGTCGAGGAATGCCGCCACATGATGGGGCTGAAGGCGCGCGGCAAGAACCAGACCTTCCTCGACTTCGTCGACGAGACCCTGCCGCGGCTCTGGGCCGACGAGCGCGCCCTGCGACAGGTGGTGCTGAACCTGCTCTCGAACGCGGTGAAGTTCACGCCGCCCGGCGGCGAGATCACGATCAAGGTCGG
>CAZZZJ010000123.1:0-1550 GCA_964658355.1 Beijerinckiaceae bacterium | reverse complement strand
TGCGCACCGCCGTGAGGATGCGGGTGATCCGCAGGTGGTTGTGGTCGTGGGGCGCCAGCCATCGGCCGGTCTCGGCGTAGAAGCGGCGCATTCGGGCGAGCGCGGCGGCGAGGCCCGCGCGGGCCACCGGGTCGGCACGGATCGCGTCGGCCTCGGCCGGCGTCAGCACCGGAGCGCCGGGCACGGCGCGGCTGGCTTGGCCCAGCGGAAAGCACCATTGGACGAAGTCGTGGACCGACTCGATGCGGAGGTCGTCGAAGGCGAGCACCGCGGCGAGCGTCCGACCGGCGCCGTCCGTGCCGGAGCCCGCAAGGAACGCGTGGATGGGGCTCATTCCGCCTCACCCTTGAGCGGACGGGCGAGGAGCGCGGCGACCACGTCCTCGACCTCGGCACGGCCGGCGACGATCGCCGCGACGGCTTCCGCGATCGGCATCTCGATTCCCTGTGCGCGTGCGAGCGAGACCAGGGCGGTGGCGGTGAAGGCGCCCTCGGCGAGCTTGCCACCGGAAGCCGCTTCCGCCGTGGCGCCCTCCCCCAGGCGCTGACCGAAGGCGAAGTTGCGCGATTGCGTCGAGGAGGCGGTGAGCACGAGGTCGCCGAGGCCCGACAGGCCCATCAGCGTCTCGGGTCGACCGCCGAAGCTCCGAGCGAACCGCATCAGCTCGGCGAAGGCCCGGGCGATCAGCGCGGCCCGCGCGCTCTCGCCGAGGCCGCGCCCCGCGACGATGCCCGCCGCGATGGCGAGCACGTTCTTGCCGGCCCCGCCGATCTCGACGCCGCGCACGTCGTCGGTGTGGTAGAGGCGCAGCGTCGGGCCGGAGAGCAGGCGTGCCAGCTGGGCGGCGACGCCGGCATCCGCGGCCGCCAGCGTCACCGCCGTCGGCAGGTTGCGGGCGACGTCCGCCGCGAAGCTCGGGCCCGACAGCACCGCGACGGGCACGCCCGCGGGCAGCACGTCGGCCGCCACCGCGCTCATGAAGGCGCCGGTCGTCCGCTCGATCCCCTTCGAGCACAGGATCACCGGGGTTCCGGGGGCGAAGCCGGGCGCGAGCCGGCCGAGCACGTCGCGCGTGGTCTGGGCGGGGGTCACCATCAGCACGGCGCCGGCGGTGGCGAGGTCGCCGGCGTCGGCCGTTGCGCGGATGCGGGGGTGCAGTTTCACGCCCGGCAGGTAGCGCGCGTTCTCGCGTGCGCCCTCTAGGGCGGCGGCGGATGCCGCGTCGCGCAGCCACAGCGTCACCGGATGCCCCGCCGCGGCCGCGGCGTTCGCCAGTGCGGTACCCCAGGCGCCGCCCCCGACGACCGCGACCGGTGAACCGTTCTCCGCACTCATGCCGGGTCTCCCAGGATGTCGGCCCCGGCGAGGCGGTAGAGCACGTGGCGCCGCAGCGGATCGTCCGAGCCGAGCGCGGGATGATCGAAATCGGCGTCGCGCATCATTCCCAGCCGCTCCATCACCCGCCGGGACGGCACGTTGCCGAGCGCCGTGAACGCCACGACGGCGTCGACGCCGCAGCGCCCGAACACGTCGGCGAGCGCCAGCCGCGC
>CAZZZJ010000122.1:0-8516 GCA_964658355.1 Beijerinckiaceae bacterium | reverse complement strand
CGGGAAGATCGTGTTCTTCGGCCGCTTCACCGCGATGCTGCGCGCCTACGCGGCGCTGCTCGCCGGTGTGAACCGGCTCGATGCCCGGCGCTTCATGCTCTTCAACGGCCTGGGCGGCCTCGCCTGGGCGACGAGCATGGGCCTCGGCTCCTACTATTGCGGCCGCTCGATCGAGAAGATCGCCGGGCCCGTCGGATTGGCGTTGCTCGCCCTGGTGATCTTCGGCGGCTTGGCCCTGTGGCTGTTCGTACGCCGCCACGAGACGCGGCTGCTAGCCGAAGCCGAGCGTGCGATCCCCGGCCCGCTCGCCTGAAGCTAGCAGCACCCCCAGGGCATCGCGCAGATTTCGCCCGGCCGCCGACATGGCGCGCCGGGTTTTTTGGTGCGTGTCGCCCGTCGGTCTGGCGGTGTCGCTTCGGCTTGAACGGATGCGCCGTGCCGATGCTTGCATCATATTGCAATGCAAATTATAAGCGGAAGCATTGTGCATCTATCGCTGGCTAAGCTAAACACGCCTCCGCACCATTCTGAGGAGACGTCGATGTCGTCACAGCGCAACGATCGGTATCGCGTCGGCGTTCGTCCCGCGCCGGGCAACCAAAAGCGGTACCTCTGGACGATCTACGGCACGCAGACGCTGTTCTACGAGGCTTCAAAGATCGAGTATGATTCGGTGGAGCTAGCCCTTGCCGAGGCGCACAGCCGGCTCGGCGAGCTCGACTGATCCAGATCGGCCCCGCCGGCATGCACGGCGCGGGGTTTTCTATGGCTCCGACCAGAACGATCGGCTTCGGCGCAGTGGCGCCATCCTCACGGGCCTCGCGATCGGCGGCGCGGCGCCGGTTCGGGTGCATATCCGGATCGGCTGGAGCAGGGCGGCTCGGGCTTACGCAACCGGTGGTCGAGGAACGATCGGATCGTGGCCGAGGTTTCAGGGCGTGGCGCCAACCCGGTGCGACAGCAAGGAATCGGCACCGATGACCACGATCCGTTTCACAGCGCCCGCGATCGCGGCTGCGGCCTTCGGCGCCGCGCTGATGTCCGCCGGCGCCGTCTCCGCCGCGACGCCTGCCCCCGCGCCGAGCTTCGTCCAGTCCGAGACCGCGGCCGTGCAGGTGCGGATGATGCGCCGCCCGATGATGCGGCACCGCATGATGCATCACCGTCGCGGCAGAAACATCGGAACGAAGAAGGGTCTCTGACCTTCGAACTCCGAGCGGCCTGTCCGGCCCTGGACCACCCGACGCCCGCCCGGCCCCGGCCGCGGTGGGCACGCTGGCTGGCCGACGCGGACGGGACGCGGAGCAGGAAGGGCAGCGCCTAAGCTTCGATCAGCCGTGGAATCGCACTTCGGACGCGCGAGTAGCCGCGGTTCGAGATCGGCCACGCCGCCTCGTCCCAGGCCCGGCGGATGCGGATGCATCCCTCGGGTAAGGCATCCGCGGTCGGACCGACCGGGGCCCAGGCCGTCACCATTGGCAGGTCCCCGGACCAGCCGGTCGCGACGGGCTCGGCGGGACAATCGAAATGTGCCGCGGCCCGGCCCAGCGCGTCGGCCATCGCCTCCGCATCCGCTTTCCTGACCTGCTCGACGGCCCCGTCGGCATGAACGGTCAGCCCACCGATGCGAACCACCCGGGCGCGCCCGATGGGCAGGCTCTCGGGATGCAGGTCGTCGAGATGCAGCAGCAGTGCGACATCCTGCTCGGGCGCCTCGCCGGCGGGATCGATCCTGACTTCGCGCGGCGGCACCGCCTCGTCGAGGGCATCCGGGTATTCGTCGAGGCCGACAGGGTCGAAGCGCCCCTCCGTGTATCGCCGGATGTTCTCGGCGCGGGCGACGTAGTGCTTGCCCCGGGTGTGCAGGCCGGCCACCCACCGCCAGGAGAGCGTATTGCTCGCGGGATCCCCGTCGACGAGGTGGCGCATGAAGAAATCGGCGCCGAGTGCCCAGGGCAGGCGTAGGGTGAAGATCCAGATCGAGGCGAACCACATCCGGGTGTGGTTGTGGAGCCAGCCGGTCTCGACGAGCTCGCAGACCCAGTCGTCGAATCCCTCGATGCCGGTCCGCCCTTCGACCGCCTTCTCGTAGGTCCGACGGAGGCCGGGCTCCGCCGCGAGGCGCTCCCGATCCGCGGCGGCGAACGCCCGATAATCCGTCCAGGCTTCGGGATGGGTCTCGAGGTGACCCTTGAAGTACGTCCGCCAGAACACCTCCGAGACGAACTTCTCGGCACCGCGATCGCCGAATGCATCGCGGGCGGCTGCGACCACTTCGGACTCGGTGATGAGACGCCGCCGCAGGTAGGGCGAGAGCCCCGAGGTGGTGGGCTCGGCTCCCGGTCCGACGTCGGTATTGCGCCGGGCGGGGTATTGGGCGGCGACCCCCGCGACGAACGTCGAGAGGCGAGCGAGACCGGCTGCGCGGGTCAGCGCGGCCGGAATGGTGAAGCTGCGATCCATACGGAGCAGATAGGGCACACGGCGAACATCCGATCCGGACCAGCGCGCGGCGGATCAGCGCTCACCGTTCGGGCGGGAAATGTCGCGCGCGGTGAACGATCCAAGCGGCCGACGGTTCGCATGCGCCGTGAGCGGCCTGCCGCCATGCACGGGAGCGAATGACGCTTGGATCGCGTTGAGCCTGAGACCTCTCGTCCAGGACAGCCGCGATGTATGAGAACCGACTGGCCGAGACCGAGGCGGTCCTCGCGCGGACCGATCGCGCTTGGCGATCGGAGATGACACGCCTTTACGGTCCCGACGGCGTGCTCAAGTTCGGCTACAGCCGCGAGGGCCGCGGCGAGGATGGCACGCCGGTTCGGCGCGCCTACGACGCGCGTCGCTGCGCGGTCGCGTCGTGGCGGCGCGAACGTCGGCCGGCGATCTGAGATCCGAGCCGCGGATGTCGGTCTGGACACATTCGGTCCTGAGCCTGTGGGCCGCCTACTGGGCCGCCCTGTTCGCGCAGATCGCCTATCTGCGGACGTTGGACGACGGCGACGGCGCGGTCGCCTTCTCGTGGATATCCAGAGGGCTCCTGGCGATCGGTATCGGCCTGTTCCTGATGGCGAAGGGCGTGTGAGGCATGTGCAACCTCTACAGCCTCGACAGGAGCCAGGACGCGATCCGCAAGGCGTTCGGGGTCGACCGCGACGTGGCCGGCAACCTGCCGCCGCTGCCGGCGATCTTCCCGGACCAGATGGCGCCGGTCGTGCGCCTCGCCGACGGCGTGCGTGAGCTGGCGATGATGCGCTGGGGCTTTCCGTCGCCGGCGAGCAAGGGGCCGCAGCACCCGGTCACGAACGTGCGGAACGTGAAATCGCCCTACTGGCGTCCCTGGCTGAAGCCGGAACAGCGCTGCCTCGTGCCGGTATCGTCGTTCAGCGAGTACGCCGACACCAAACCCCGCAAGACGCCGGTGTGGTTCGCCCTGGATGCGGATCGGCCGCTCTTCGCCTTCGCCGGCATCTGGCGACCGTGGACCGGCGTGCGCGGCCCCAAGCGCGACGAGCCGGTCGCGGAGGAGCATCGCCTCTACGCCTTCCTCACGACCGAGGCGAACGGCGTCGTCGGACCGGTGCACCCGAAGGCGATGCCGGTGCTGCTGACGACGCCGGAGGCGTGGCGGACGTGGCTGGAAGCGCCGGTGGAGGAGGCTTTGCAGCTTCAGCGGCCGCTACCGGACGCGGCCATGCGGGAGGTCGCCCGCGGCAAGCGGTCCGACGAGGCCGCTTAAGGCCCCGGCACCAGCGGGCAGGATCTACAGCCACCGCTCGTCGAGGTCGGTCGCGTTACGCTCGGACACCGGCTGTGTCTCATCGCCTTCGGCGAACACGACCACATCGCCGGGGCCGACGTCGCGGGTCGCGTAGAAGTCCCACCGTCTGTGGATCACCCGGGGACCGCCGAAGATCCGGTAGGCGTTCCAGAACCGGTCGTCCCGGAAGCCGACATAGTGGACGCAGCGTGGTCCAGGTACGTCGGTCACGGTGCCGCCTCCCGGGCCGGCAGGCTCGTCGTCCGGACGGTATCACGGCGGTCCTCCTCGGACGCCTCCGGAAATCGGCCACGGCATTCCGCGCCCGCTCGTGCACCGTCACCAAGGCGGCCATGTCCGAGGTGTGCGCACTTGCGAACTGAAAGGGATCTCACAGGTGTGTCAGGCGGACGCAGACGGAGCCGGAGAACCACGCGCACTTTGTGATGCCCACGCGGAAAGAGCGCATCGAACAGTGCCCGAAGGGTAGAGCTAAGTTTCTGGTCTGAAACAGAGATCGATGGTGCTGCGAGGGGGGATCGAACCCACGACCTCCTCATTACCAATGAGGTGCTCTACCACTGAGCTACCGCAGCAACGCCGGTTCGGGGCCCGCGAGGGGGCGTCTCCGTCCGACCGAGAGGGGCTTTAAGGGATCGGCGGCGGCTTGGCAATCGCGCTTGGCGATCCGGACGCCGCAATCGACCGGGACGGCCGTCGCGCATCGCGTGTGCCGGCCGCGCGGATAAGCGTTTCGGGCGGACCGTCGCGTTTGAGCGTCGCGCGGATGATCGCCGCCAAGCCCGGCTCGGTCACCGCTTCGGCGGCTTCCGCGGGCGTGAACCAACGCTGCTCGCGCTGGTGCTGCTCCGGCCATGTCTTGCGATGCTTGCGCACCTCGAGGGGAAACACCTTCACTTGGCACAGCACCGAGTCGCGGTTCTTCAGGCGCTTTTCGTAGAGGTAGAAGCCGAGCGGCCGCTTCCCCATCTGGCCGAGAACGCCGGCCTCCTCGTAGGCCTCGCGGGCGGCGGCCTCGAACGGTTTGCGACCCTTCATCGGCCATCCCTTCGGGATCACCCACCGGCGGCTTTCGCGCGAGGTGACGAGGAGCACGCCGTAGCTGCCGTCGGGCTCGCGCCGGAACGGCAGCGCTCCGACCTGCGGCCGCGCCTCGCGCTCGCCGTCGAACGGCATCGTCGTCATGCCTGTCGCCCGCGCGCGGATGCTCCGAAGCGGTTCCGGCGCAGGCAATCGCGTGCACCGGTCGCAGATGGAGGATCGCGGCTTTCAGGACAGGAACGGGTCTGGAACAGCTTCGAGGCCTCTCGGGTCGGAAGGTTATCCGGCAAATAATCGATCACGACCAGTCTGGGAAGCGCATGTCACGGTGAGTACAACCGATACTACCATCGATTGCACGGTCTTAATGCCGATCGAACGCGCCAATCACCGAAGAGTGCCGAACGCGGACAGGGGCAGAGCGTCGCCCGTCGACGCTGGCAGCAATCCTAGGTGCGAGCCCGGGTATCGCTCATCCGCCGTGGGTCAACCGAAGCGGCGGGCCTTGGCCTCAGCGTCCTCGAGCGCGGACGCGGTAGCGCCGGATGGCCGGGGTTGCGGCAGGACCACGGGGCTCGCCGCGCCGGCAGGCATCGGCCCGGCTTCGGTGACGCCTGCGGATCCCGTACCCGCGGGCGTCGCGCCCTCGGGCCGAGTCTCCGCAGGCTGCACCGTCGCGGCGGCGACAGCAGGCGGGGCCACGGGATGAGGAGCCGCGAGGGCGACCGCGTCGGTCTCGGGTTCCGCCGTGTCGAACGGCTCCTGGCCGGCGAGCAGGTTCGGCGGCGCCTGCCAGACGAAGGCGTCGATGCGACCGGAGACCGGGGAGATCGGCTCCCAGCTCTGCGACGCGACGCCGTCGGCGATCCAGACGGGATCGCGCGGGGCGTGCGCGCCGCGGGCGAGCCACTCGCGGGCGCGGCCGGAGCCGGCGCCGTGCTCGGCTTCCTCGATCCGCGCCATCATCAGGCACGTGCGCACAGTCGGGCCGTCGTTCAGCAGCGGCTGGAGAGCCTCGCGGGCCTTGTCGAAGTCGCGCGCGTCGAAGGCGGCCTGCGCGAGGGCGAGGCGCGCCTCCGGTCCCCACGACGAGAGCTTGGCCAGCGTCTCCGCCCGGGTCAGGCGGTCGCGCACCGAATCTCCGGTGCGCAGGTTCAGGTACACCTTGGCCAGATCCGGGTGCGGGTTGGCCTTCCACGCCGCCTCGACGATCTTGGCGGCCTTCTTCAGATCGCCCTGTCGCGCGAGCAGGCGCCCGGCGATGCAGGCGGCGGGGACGAGGTCGGGCGCGAGCTTGACCGCCTGGAGCGCGCGCTCGGTGGCGGCTTCCGGCTCGCCGGCCTCGCGCACCTGCGCCATCGCGGTGAGGAGGACCGCGCGCTGGCGGCGCGCCTCCGACTTGTCGATCAGCCCGAGCGAGCCGCGGCGCTCGACGATCTCCAGCGCGCCGCCCCAATCGCCGTCGGCGCACTGCGCCTCCAGCACGGCGTCGTTCGCCCAGGTGACGCTGGGGGCGAGCCGCGCGGCCTCCGCCGCGTAGGCGCGGGCCGACACGTCGTCCTCGCGGCGGCGGGCCTCGACGAAGAGTCCGCGCAGGCCGAGCACCCGCGTCTCGGGGTCGTCGACCATGCGCTGGAAGGCGCTCTCGGCCGCCTGTCTGTCGCCGGAGATCTGGGCCGCCTGCGCCTTGAGCAGGAGGGTCAGCGGCTCCGCGCCGAGCAGGCGCTCGGCATCGCCCGCATGGCGGCGGGCGGCGAGCGGGTCGCCGGATCCCACCGCCACCATGCCTCGGGACAGGGCAGTGAAGCCCTTCGCACGACGGCGCTCGCGCGAGCCGTTCACGAGCGTGTCCGGCAGGGTGATGAGGCCGCGCACCACGGCCCAGACGAGACCGAGCACGATCGCCGCGACGCCGACGCCGACGAGCGCGATCGCGAGGCTGGTCGCCACCTCGTAGCCGTTCCACACGATGGTGACCGAACCGGGTCGGTCGGCGATCCACACCGCCCCGAAGGCGGCGACGGCAAGCAGGGCCAGGAAGGCGAGGGCGCGCCACATGAGGTCAGATACTCCTGTCAGCCGCGAAAACGGCGTCGCGTCGCGACGAGGATGTGGGCGGGGGCGCCGTCGCCCCCGCGGCATGGCATGTCGCGGCGCTCACGGATTCGCGGCCGGCGCGGTCGTGGGCAGGCCCTTGAACGCGTCGGAGAGCAGCGCCCGAGCGGCCTGCGCCGCGGAAGCCCGCGCCTTCAGGGTCGCGCCGAACGTCCCGGCCTGGGCCTTCAGGTCCTCCGGCATCGCCTCGTAGGCCTGCGACGCCTCGATCAGCGTGCCGCGGTCGAGGGCCGCCTGGACCTTCGCCGCCGGGTCGGTCGCGGCGGCTTCGTTGGCGGCGGGAGCATCGACCTTCCGAACCTGCACGATCGAGTCGGCGATGCTGAGGAAGCGGCTCTTCAGGTCGCCGTTGGCAGCCACGTCCTTGGCGTTCGCAGCCCTGCGCGCGGCGGCGATCTTGTCGGCGATCGGCTTGAACGTGCCGGCGAGCTGATCCGCCGTCGGCGCGCCCGTCTCGGCGAAGGGAGCCAGGGCGTCGACACGGCTCGCATCGCCGGTCTCGAGCTTGCGCAGGGTCGCCAGCGGCTCGGCATAGGGCACGCCGGCCTCGAGCGCAGCCGAAATCCGGTCCGCGGTGACGACCTTCAGGGCGGCCTGCACGGTGCTGGCTTCGGCCCGCAGGGCCACGGCCTTGTCGAGGGCGGCGATCTTCGTCGCCTGGTCCTGAAGCCGCCTGTCGAGGGTCTTCGTCGCCGCCTCGGCGGTGGTCTTGCCGGCCTCGGCCGCCTCGCGGCTCGCCTGCGTCGCGGACTGCACCGCCTCCGTCGCCGCCTTCACCCGGTCGTCGAGGGTCTTTTGCAGGGCATCGAGGCGCTGGCCGAGCGCCTGGTCGGCCTCGGCATTCGCCTTGGTGCGGGCCTCGACCTCGCCTTGCAGCGTTGCGAGCTTCGGCGCGAGGTCGACGGCCGGCGCGCGCGAGGCCGTCTTGTCGGGCGCCTTCTCTTCGAGCGCCTTCACCCGCCCGTCGAGGGCGGCGATCTGCTTGGGCCCGTCGCCGCCCTGGACGATGCCGAGGCGGGACTCGCCCGGCTGATCGCGGCCCGGCTCCTCCTGGAGGGCCGAAACGCGCTGGTCGAGGCTATCGAGCCGGGCGACAATGTCGGCCGGAATCGGGGCCTGCGCCGCCGCGCCCGCGCCGGGGCCCTCGGTGGACGCGGCCGGAGCCGCCGATGCGCCGGAGGCCCGTTCGAGCGCCTGCTTGGCCGCGGCATCCGCCGCCTTCACCGCGTCCGGCAACGGTTTCAGGGTCGTCTCGTTGGCGGCCACGCGCTTGTCGAGGGCGGCGACCGCGTCGCGCGGGCTCAAGCTCGCCATCCGCTGGTCCAGGCCGGTGAGCTGGCCGGAGATGCGCTGATCGAGGGCGTTCAGGCGCGCTTCGTCGCCGGCATTGCCGAGGATACCGGCCCGTTCCACCGCGAAGAGCAGGCCGGCACCGATCACGCCGCCCAGCAGACCGGCGGTCGCCACCGAGCCGAAGCCCGGCCCGCGGGCGGCGGGCGTCTCGATCGGGCCGACGCGCGGCGGGGCGCTTCCGGAGCCGGCAGACTTCGCGCCCGCCCTGCCGTCCGATGCGCCCTTG
>CAZZZJ010000121.1:7267-8529 GCA_964658355.1 Beijerinckiaceae bacterium | reverse complement strand
CCGAAGGGCGGGTCGGTGAACCAGATCGAGCCGTCGGAGCGGCAGACGATGTCGTTCGGGGCGTTGGCCGGCTTGCCCTCGAACCCGTCGAACAGGGTGGTGATCGTGCCGTCGTGCTCGGTGCGGGTCACCCGGCGGGTCTTGTGCTCGCAGGTGAGCAGCCGGCCCTGGCGGTCGCGGGCGTTGCCGTTGGCGTAGTTCGAGGGCTTGCGGAACACGCTCGTCGCGCCGGTCGCCTCGTCCCACCGGACGATGGTGTCGTTGACGACGTCGCTGAACAGGAGGCACCGCATGTCGCCGAACCAGACGGGCCCCTCGGCCCAGCGGAATCCGGTGGCGATCCGCTCGATCGTCGCCGAGAAGATCCGGTACTTGGCGAATGACGGGTCGAGGATCTCGATCGCCGGATCGGGCAGGCGCTCGGAGGGCTCGAAAGCCGCCCGCGCCCGTCCCGGCAGCCCGAGGGTGGACGCCGCGCCCGCGAGCGCGAGTAGGGTCCGACGATCGATCGCGCTCATGATGTCCTCCCGGCCGGTGTCGTCCCGGCATGCCGTCTGGGTGGTCGTCGGCCGATGGAGCGCATGGCGTGCGCCGGATCCGCCCTTTTCATCGCCTCCGCCCTCAAGCGGCCTCGCGGACAGATCAGGTGATCGGCGCCGGGTTGAACAGCGTCAGGTCGTTGAACAGGCCCCAACGGTCGGACCACGGCGTCTTGCGGCCGCTCGCCACGTCGAGGATCAGCTGGAACAGCTCCCGGCCGACCTCCTCGATCGTCGCGTGGCCGGTGGCGATCCGGCCGGCATCCAGGTCGATCAGGTCGGACCAGCGCTGGCTGAGTTCCGTGCGAGTCGCGACCTTGATGACGGGGCATTGCGCGAGGCCGTAGGGGGTGCCGCGGCCGGTGGAGAACACCTGCAGCGTGATGCCCGAGGCCAGCTGCAGCGTGCCGCAGACGAAGTCGCTCGCCGGCGTCGCGGCGAAGATCAGGCCCTTGTCGCGGACCCGCTCGCCGGGCGCGAGCACGCCCGAGATCGCCGAGGTGCCGGATTTCGCCACCGACCCGAGCGCCTTCTCGACGATGTTGTTCAGCCCGCCCTTCTTGTTGCCGGGCGACGGGTTGGCGCGGCGGTCGGCCTCGCCCTTGGCGAGATAGTCGTCGTACCACGCCATCTCGCGCACCAGCGCCTCGGCGACGGCGGGCGTCTTGGCCCGCGGCGTCAGCAGGTGGATCGCGTCGCGGACCTCGGTGACTTCCGAGAACA
>CAZZZJ010000121.1:3469-7167 GCA_964658355.1 Beijerinckiaceae bacterium | reverse complement strand
GGCGAGGCTCTGCAGGGTGCGGATCGGGATCACCGCCTGGGGCGCGTTGATGGCGACGCCGCAGCCGTAGGCGTGGGTCAGCCCGACCACGTCGTCGACGTTGGGGAAGCGCGGCAGCAGCTCCGCCTTGATCTTCCGGATCGCCACGTCGAGGGTGCCGGCGACGCATTGCACGCTGATCGAGATCGCCAGGATGTTCTTGGTGCCGACCGACCCGTCCGGGTTGCGAAACCCCTCGAAGGTGTAGCCTTCGAGCGGCGGGAGGGGCGCCGGCACGCGGGTCGCCATTTCGAGGGCGTCGAGCGCCGGCGCGGTCGGCGTCGCGACCCGCGATTCCTCGACCCAGGCGCCGCGCGGGATCGCCTGCGTCGCGATGCCGACGACCTCGCCGTAGCGTCGGACCTCGCCGCCCTCGGGGATCGCATCGAGCGCCACCTTGTGGCCCTGCGGCACGAACTCGACGAGGATCAGCCCGTCCGGGAACACCGTGCCGGCCGGCAGCCCGAACGCATTGACGACGATGGCGACGTTGTCGCTCTCGTGCAGCCGGATGGTCCGCGGCACGTCGCCCGCGGCTGGCGGGGCTGGCGGGGCTTCGATCACGGCCTGTGGCATCGGACGCTCCCTGGCGGGTAGTGTCGGCGGTCGGCGAGGACGGTCAGACGCGGCGCAGCTCGACCCGCCGGATGTCGCCGACGAGGAGGAGATAGGCGCTCATCGCCACCAGCGCGTTGATCCCGACGAAGACCAGCGCCGCGTCGAAGGAGCCCGACGACTGGACGAGGTAGCCGATGACGATCGGCGTGGTGATGCCGGCGGTGTTGCCGAACATGTTGAACAATGCGCCGCTCAGGCCCGCGGCCTCCTTCGGGGAGGTGTCCGACACGACCGCCCAGCCGAGCGCGCCGAGGCCCTTGCCGAAGAACGCCGCCGCCATCAGGCCGATCACCAGCGCCTGCGAGTCGACGTAGTTGCACGCGACGATCACCATCGAGAGCACCATGCCGACGATGATCGGCAGCTTGCGGGCGATGTTGAGCGAGCCGGTCCGGCGCAGGATCGCGTCGGAGATCACGCCGCCGAGGATCCCCCCGACGAAGCCGCAGAGCGCCGGGAGCGAGGCGGTGAAGCCGGCCTGGAGCACGCTCATCCCGCGCTGCTTGACGAGGTAGATCGGGAACCACGTGAGGAAGAAGTAGGTCATCACGTTGATGCAGTGCTGCGCGACGTAGATGCCGAGCAGCATCCGGTTTCCGAGGAGCTGCTTGATCGTTTCCCAGGTGCCGGCCGCGGGCGCATCCACCCGCACCGCGTCCGTCGCCGTCGCTTTGGCGGGGGCCGGGGACACGGCGCCGACCTGCACCAGCGCGCCGCCCCGGGCGATCTCGTCGAGCTCAGCCGGCGTGACGCTCGGATGGTCCTTGGGATCGTGGATCAGCCAGACCCAGAAAAGCACCATCACGAGCCCGATCAGGCCCATGGCGAAGAACGCATAGCGCCAGCCGAAGCTCTGGGTCACCCAGGCGGTGAGCGGCGCGAACAGCACCGGCGCGAAGTACTGCGCCGCGTTGAACACCGCCGAGGCCTTGCCGCGCTCGGCCGCCGGGAACCAGGCGGTGACGAGGCGGGCGTTGCCGGGGAAGGACGGCGCCTCGGCGATCCCCACCAGCATCCGCATCAGGAAGAACACCGTCACCGCCGAGCCGGCGCCGAGGAAGCCGGCCCAGCCCTGGACGAAGGTGAAGAACGACCAGAAGAACACCCCGCCGGCATAGATCCACTTGGTGCCGTAGCGGTCGAGCAGCCAGCCGCCGGGCAGCTGGGCCGCCACGTAGGACCAGCTGAAGGCGGAGAGGATGTAGCCCATCTGCACGGGCGAGATGCCGAATTCCTGCGCGATCGGCACGCCGGCGATCGAGATGATCGCCCGGTCGGCGTAGTTCAGCACCGTGACCGCGAACAGCACGAGGAGGATCAGGTAGCGGACGCGGAAGCGCGTCGCCGTCTGCACCGGAATCGCCAGTGACATGGTTTCCTCCTCGGGAGTCGCCCGACGGATGCGTGCCCGTCGTGGTCGGTTTCCTTAAGGGTCTCAGGTTAGTCCGCCCGGTCGATACCTTCCAATCCAAACGATGGATCGATCGATGCCGCGATGGCATCGATCGATCGATCGGCCGTCGTCAGGCGGCGGCGCCGACTTCGTGGTTCGCGAGCATCTCCAGGGCGCGGACCATCGCCGAATGGTCCCAGGCCGCCCCGCCATGGGCGACGCAGGCCGAGAACAGCTGCTGCGCCAGGGCGGTGGCGGGCAGGCTGACGCCCAGCGCGCGGGCGCCTTCGAGGGCGAGGTTCAGATCCTTCTGGTGCAGGCCGATGCGGAAGCCCGGATCGAAGCTGCGGTCGATCATGCGCTTGCCGTGCAGCTCGAGGATGCGCGAGGTGGCGAGGCCCCCGGTGATGGCCTCCCGGACCTTGGCCGGGTCGGCGCCGGCCTTCGAGGCGAACAGCAGCCCCTCGGCCACCGCCTCGATGGTCAGCGCGACGATGATCTGGTTGGCGACCTTCGCAACCTGGCCCGATCCGACCGGGCCGACATGCGTCACGGTCTTGCCCATCGCCGCAAACAGCGGCTGCGCCCGGGCGAAAGCGTCCGGCTGGCCGCCGACCATGATCGACAGGGCGGCGTTCTTCGCTCCGACCTCGCCGCCGGAGACCGGCGCGTCGAGGTAGGCGCCGCCGCGCTCGGCGATGCGGGCCGCGAAATCCCGGGTCGCGATCGGCGAGATCGAACTCATGTCGATCACCGTCCTTCCGGGCTTCAAGCCGGCGGCGACGCCGTCCTCGCCGAACAGCACCGCCTCGACGTCGGGGGTGTCCGGCAGCATCAGGATGACGATGTCGGCGTGGCTTGCCACCTCGGCGGCGGTGGCGCAGGCCGTGCCGCCGGCCGCGATCAGGGCCTCGGGCACCGCCCGGCGACTCTTAAGGAACAGGCTGTGGCCGGCGGCGATCAGGTGCCCGGCCATGGGCGCGCCCATGATGCCGAGGCCGATGAATCCGATGTTCATGGTGGTGTCTCCTGGACTGTCGCGGCGCGTTCTCTCTCCCGCCCTCTGCGGGGGAGGGTCGATCCAGGCTCAGCCCTTGAAGCGGGCGGCGAGCGCCTCGGATTGCCGGGCCAGCAGGCCCATGTCGGAGCCGACCGCGGTGAAGCGGGTGCCGGCGGCGATGTAGCGGTGCGCCAGTTTCTCGTTGGCGGTGAGGATGCCGGCGTGCTTCCCGGCCTTCGTGATGCGCGCGACCGTCTCCGCGATGATCGCCACCACGTCCGGATGGTTCTGCTGGCCGAGATAGCCGAGGCTGGTCGAGAGGTCGCCGGGGCCGATGAAGACGCCGTCGACGCCCTCCACGCCGGCGATCTCGTCGAGGTTGTCGAGGGCGCGGCGCGATTCGATCTGCACGGCCACGAAGATCTCGGCCTCGCAGCGGGCGTGGTAGTCCGGGATGCGGCCGAAGCGGGCGGCGCGCGGCGCCTGCGAGAAGCCGCGCACGCCCCGCGGCGCGTAGCGGGTCGCGGCCACGGCGCGGCGGGCCTGGTCGGCATCGTCGATGTTGGGGATCATCAGCGACTGCACCCCGGTGTCGAGGATGCGCTTGATGGTGATCGCCTCGTCGCTCGGCACCCGCACCATCGCGTG
>CAZZZJ010000121.1:0-3369 GCA_964658355.1 Beijerinckiaceae bacterium | reverse complement strand
TCACCGCACGAGGCACGGGCGCTTGTTGTCGAAGGTCCAGTTCGGGACCAGGAACTGCATCGCCGCCGCGTCGTCGCGGGCGCCGAGCCCGTGGCTCCTGTAGAGGGCGTGGGCCGCCTCGACCGCGGCCATGTCGATCTCGATGCCCAGCCCCGGGCGATCCGGCACCCGCACCAGGCCGCCGCGGATCTGCAGCGGTTCCCTGGTGAGGCGCTGTCCGTCCTGCCAGATCCAGTGGGTGTCGATCGCCGTCACCTTGCCCGGCGCGGCCGCCGCGACGTGGGTGAACATCGCCAGCGACACGTCGAAATGGTTGTTCGAGTGCGAGCCCCAGGTGAGCCCGTGGTCGCGGCAGAGCTGAGCCACCCGCACCGAGCCGGCGAGCGTCCAGAAATGCGGGTCGGCGAGCGGGATGTCGACGGCGCCCAACTGGATCGCGTGGTTCATCTGGCGCCAGTCGGTGGCGATCATGTTGGTGGCCGTGGGCAGACCCGTGGCGCGGCGGAACTCGGCCATGATCTCGCGGCCCGAGAACCCGTCCTCGGCGCCGCACGGATCCTCGGCGTAGGCGAGCACGTCGCCCCGGCCCTTGCACAGGCGGATCGCCTCTTCGAGCGACCATGCGCCGTTCGGATCGAGGGTGACGCGGGCGTCCGGGAAGCGTTCGTGGATCGCGGTGACGGCGGCGATCTCGTCCTCGCCGGCCAGCACGCCGCCCTTCAGCTTGAAGTCGTTGAAGCCGTAGGCCGCGTGCGCGGCCTCGGCCAGCCGCGCGATGGTCTCCGGCGTCAGCGCCTCCTCGTCGCGAAGCCGCATCCAGCCGTCGCTTGCGGTGGGCTCGCGATAGGGCAGATCCGTGCGGCGGCGGTCGCCGACATAGAACAGGTAGCCCAGCATCTCGACGGCGTCGCGTTGCTGGCCCTCGCCGAGGAGCGCCGCCACCGGCACGTCGAGGAACTGGCCGAGCAGGTCGAGGAAGGCGGATTCCACCGCCGTCACCGCGTGGATGGTGACGCGCAGGTCGAAGGTCTGGAGCCCGCGCCCGCCGGAATCGCGGTCGGCGAAGCGGGTTCGCATCGCGTTGAGCACCGCCTGCCACGCTCCGAGGGGGCGTCCGACGATCAGGTCGCTTGCCTCGTCCAGCACGCCGCGGATGCGCTCGCCGCCGGGTACCTCGCCGAGGCCCGTCGCGCCGGTGGAATCCTCGAGGATCACCAGGTTGCGGGTGAAGAACGGCCCGTGCGCGCCGCTCAGGTTGAGCAGCATGCTGTCGCGGCCGGCCACCGGCACGACCCGCATCGCGGTGACGGTGGGGGTGCGCGAAAACCCGCGCGACGGGGCATCGAAAGGCTCGGCCTGCATCGTGTCCTCCCGAGTTTGACGAGACCGGCATCTGGCGCGCCGTCTGGCACCCGTTCTCGCAAGGATGCCGATGCGGGTCCAAGCCAAAGGCTGGATCGATCGATGCGCGCCTTGCATCGATCAGTGCGATGGCAGCCCTGCCACGATCGCGACCAGGCGCGCGATCAGCGGGTCGTCGCCGTCACGCCGCCAGGCGAGGCGCAGCTCGGCCGGGCGCGGCACGGGCAGCTGGAGCGTCCGAAACGCGACGCCCTCGAAGCGCAGGCGCTCGGCCGCCGCCGGCACCAGGGCGACCCCGAGGCCGGCGCGCACCAGCGCCAGGATCGAGTGGATCTGCGTCAGCTGCTGCAGGATGCGCGGCTGGATGCCGGCCTCGGCGATGAGGCCGCGGACCAGATCGTGGAAGTAATGCGCCTCGTTCGGCGCGTAGGCGATGAACGCTTCGCGGTCGAGGTCGGCGAGGGTCAGCGCGGCGCGCTCCGCCAGCGGGTTGTCGGCGGGCACGGCCACGACCATCGGCTCGGCCAGCGCCCGCACCGAGGCGAGATCGGGATGCGTCACCGGCGGCCGGACCAGGGCCGCGTCGATGCGCCCGGCCAGGAGTTCCTCGACCTGATCCTTGGTCACCATCTCGCGCAGCGACAGGGTGACCTCGGGGAGTTCCGCCCGGGCCGCGATGACGAGGCGGGGCAGGAAGTCGTAGGCCGAGGCCGCGGTGAAGCCGAGCTTCAGCACTCCGGCCCGGCCCGCCGCGACCTGACGGGTGACGTGGGTCGCGGTCTCGGCCAGCCGCAGGATGCGCTGCGCCTCGGGCAGGAAGCTGCGCCCGGCGGCCGTCAGGCGCACCGAGCGGCTGGTGCGGTCGAGGAGCTGCACGTCGAGGACGCGCTCCAGCACCTGGATCTGCCGCGAGAGCGGCGGCTGGGTCATGTTCAGCCGGGCGGCGGCCCGGCCGAAATGCAGTTCCTCGGCGACGGTCGCGAAGCACCGGAGCTGGCTGAAGTCGAACATGCGCGATCCTGGAAAGGCGACCCGGGTTGCGACGTGCCTGGATTGATCCCATCCCGATGCCGGTCGCGGCGATACGGATGATGGCAGCAAAGCTTCCACCGGTCTCGTCGGCCTTCCTCGCGATGCGCTTGAACGATTCGGCTTGCGAAAGACGGTCTCGATCGGGTGGCATCGCTTCGCCGTGGTGGGTCGTCACGCGCCCGCTCGATTTCGCCGTCGTTGATATTCGTTCGATCGTCCCTCATATTGCGGACATGTCCGCGGGGCTTCCCCGGCCGCATTGCAGGACGACCCCGATGGCCGGCACATCCGCTCCGAACAGCCTCGACATCCCCGAGCAGGTCGCTCGCGTCCTCCGGTCGAATGCCGAGACCCAGACGTTCATCGAAGAGCAGGCCAAGCTGCGCGCCGAGGCCGACAAGTTGGCGCGCGAGCGAGCCTTGGCACCCTGGCAGATCGCCCTGTCCGGCATGGCGGCGGGTGCTGCGCTGTTCGGCGCGGGCGCCGCCTTCATCAAGGTGTTGGGCGGGTGACCGCCAGCCGCCTCCGCGACGTGCTCGCCCGGCTGCGCTGGTCGCAACGGGGCTTCGCTCAGGCCCTGGCCTGCGATGACCGCCTGGTGCGCCGTTGGGCCTCCGGCGACGCCGCGATTCCACCCGACGTCGCAGGCTGGCTCGAAGCGCTGGCCGAGGCGCATGCCCACCATCCTGTGCCCGAGGGGTGGCGGCGGCGGTCCGCTTGAGCCGGTTACGCGGACGTGCCCTGCGGGTCCGCGTAACCTGCGACCGGTCCGGAAGCCGGGCCGGAGACGTGTCGCCTTTGAAGCGTCGCCTTGCCGGCGCGAGCCTGCTCAGCGCAGCTCCACCCGCCGGATCTCGCCGACCACCACAAGGTAGCAGAACACGGCGACGAGCGCGTTCATCCCGACGAACACCAGCGCGCCGTTGAAAGAGCCCGTCTGCTGGACGATGTAGCCGATCGCGATCGGGGTGGTGA
>CAZZZJ010000120.1:0-8535 GCA_964658355.1 Beijerinckiaceae bacterium | reverse complement strand
CGTCCGATGAAGGCGGTGATGTGGGGGGCGACGCCGCGCAGGCTCGCGAGATCGCGCAGCAGGATGTCGACGGCGAGCGCGCGGTCCGCATCGGTCGGCGAGGCGGCGAGAAACATCTCCACCGCGTGTTGGGCGATGTCGATCGCGCCCGGGGCGCCGTTCTCGGCGAGGGCCCGGATCATGAGGTGGATGGGGGGTTGCGACACGGTTGCGATGATCCCTGGCGGCTGGTTGGCCGGCGTCTTGCTGGGATCTCGGATCGCCGATCCCGTGGCGCCGGCACGTCGTCATGCCGGTGACACAGTCTCAAGCCGCGGAATCGCGGCGGAATCAAGTGGCGATCCGCTGCGCAGGGCTCACATGCCCGCTGCGCATGAACCGGTGGCGTCGTTGCACCACCACCCCGGTCGGGAACATTTCACCGAGACAATGGTTAATTCCCCCTCAATTTTCGATTGAGCCGCCGCCGGGGACATGCCAGCTTGGGCGCTTCGGCAAGGCGGAGCATCGAGCATGCGACACGCGGTTGTCCAGGCGGCGGGCGCTCTCGGCGGCATCCGATGGCGCGACGCCGTGCAGCGCACGGCACGCGCCGCGGCGCTGGGACTCGCCGGAACGATCCTGATGATCGGGGGCGCCTCGACCCAGCCGCGGATCGTCGCCGACCTGCCCGATGCCGCCACCGCCGTGGAGACCGGGCCCGCGGCCCGTCCGGTGGCGGCCTGGACCGAGTTCTGCCAGCGCATGCCCGCCGAATGCGAGGTCGATCCGCGCGAACCGGCGACGATCCCTCTCAACACCGCCCTGTGGCGGACGCTGTCCAGCGTAAATCGGCGGGTCAACGGACGGATCAAGCCGATCACCGACCAGGCCCATTGGGGCGTCGTCGATCGCTGGGACTTTCCCGATGACGGGTTCGGCGATTGCGAGGACTACCAGCTGCTCAAGCGTCGGATGCTGATCGAGCGCGGGCTCCCCCGGCGCGCCCTGCGGATGACCGTCGTGATCGACGAGATCGGCGAGGGCCATGCGGTGCTGATGGTCCGGACCGACCGCGGCGACTTCATCCTCGACAACAAGACCAACACGATCCTGTCGTGGCGCAACACCGGGTATGCCTACATCAAGCGCGAGGGGCAGGACGGCAAGGCGTGGGTCGCGCTCAACGGCGGAAACTCGCCGGTGGCGACGGCCAACCGCTGAGGCGCGCGATCAGGCGCCGACGACGAGCGCTGCGAGGTCGAGGGCGATGCGACCCGAAAGCAGGCTCCATCCGCAGGCGATGATGGTCGCCAGCATCACGAACGGGATCGGGCGGCCCTCGATCCTGCGGCCGCGCAGGGTGTTGCGCAGGATGATGAACGGCGCACCGAAGGCCAGCATCGGCAGCGCGGCGACAGCGGTGACGCCGCCGTGCTCGAGCAGGCTGAAGCTGGCGCGGCGCGTGGTGCACATCTCGAACGCGCTGGCGAGCAGGCCCGAGAGGGCCAGGCCCACGCACAGCGTCCGGATCGAATCGAGGGCAGCAGGGGTGAGGACCATGACGCGCGCACTCCGCTATCGGATGCGCGCAGTCTAACCCGAACGTTTACGAAAGGTTAAGCACTCGTGCGAGTTGGCCTTAACCCTTGCACAGGTGAAACGCCGGGCTCAGGCCCCTTCCTCGAGGTCGATGTCGAGGATCGCCATCCGGAAAACGAAGGAATCGTCGCCGTCCTCCTTGTCGTCGGAGATCACGCCGATCGACTCCTCGCCGATGAAGACCTCGGCGGAATCGCCGTTCTTCATCGCCACGATGCGGATGCTGGCGTTGGCGAACTTGCGGCGCAGGTAGTCCTGCAGCTTCGCGACTTCGGGCTTGGTCACGCGGTCGTGCCTTTCGGGTTCTTCATGCAGGGTCTTCTCGGCGGTGCGCGCCCTGGTCGAGAGCCCGCCCGGCGGCCGGGCCATCGCTTGCCACGCCGTCGGCGGTGGAGCAAGCGCAGGGCCGGGCCGCATGTCAGATCCCGTCGGCCATGTGGATGAACTGATCCATGCTGACGAGCTGGTCCATGGCACGGGCGGGTTCGGCGCAGCCGGCGGTGCCGACGACGCGGGCGGGCACGCCGACCACCGTCGTGTTGGCCGGCACCGGGCGCAGAACCACCGAGCCCGCGGCGACCCGGGCGCATTCCCCGACTTCGATGTTGCCGAGGATCTTGGCACCGGCGCCGATCATCACCCCGCGGCGGATCTTGGGATGGCGGTCGGCACCTTGCTTGCCGGTGCCGCCGAGCGTCACCGCATGCAGGATCGAGACGTCGTCCTCGATCACCGCGGTGGAGCCCACGACGAGCCCGGTGGCATGGTCGAGGAAGATCCCCCGGCCGATCCGCGCCGCCGGGTGGATGTCGCACTGGAACACCTCCGACGACCGGCTCTGGAGATAGAGGGCGAGGTCGCGGCGGCCCTGGTTCCAGACGTGGTGCGCCAACCGATGGGCCTGGATGGCGTGGAACCCCTTGAAGTACAGGACCGGCTCGATGGCCCGGCTGGTCGCGGGATCGCGGTCCATCACGGCGACGATGTCGGCGCGAAACGCCTCGCCGATGCGCGGATCAACCTGAATCGCCTCGTGAAAGGCATGCGCCACCAGTTCCGAGGGCAGGGCCGGATGTCCGAGGCGGGCGGCGACCCGGTGTGCGACGGCGCCTTCGAGGCTGGTGTGGTTCAGGATCGTGGCGACGATGAAGGAGGCGAGCTGCGGCTCGTCCCGGATCACCGCTTCGGCCTCGGTCCGCAGGCGGGACCAGACCGGATCGACTGTGCCGGCGAGCCCGTCGGCGACGGGGCGCCCGAGGGCGTGGCTGGCCGTCATGGTTTGCTCCTCGGTGGGGCGGGACGAAGTCCGATGACCGGGCTGGGCCGGGGCGTTCGGTCCGGAGATCCACCGCGTCCGCGGGTGGTCACAGGTCGTTCACGGACCGGCGAAGGCCATCCCCTGTCCGGTGCGAGCGAAGAGCTTGGGGTTGCCGCCCCGTTCGATCAAGGGTCTGTGCGAGACGCCGGGCGCGGCATTGGAGCCCATCAAGGGGCGGCCGGCTGCTCACCGAAACGCGCTTCGACCGTTCGAGTCAGGCGATCGACCATCACCTCCACGGGCACGTCGGAGGTGTCGACGGTCGCCGAGGCGCGGGCGTAGAGCGGCTCGCGGCTGGCGAGGACCGCGCGCAGTTCCAGCATCGCCGAGGCATGGTCGCCGGTCATGGCCAGGTGTCCCTGGTCGCGGACCCGCTGCATGTGCTCCTCGGGTCGCGCCTTCAGCCAGACCGTGAAGAAGGCCTGCAACAGGAGATCGTAGGTCAGCGGCTCGGCGACGATGCCGCCGCTTGTGGCGAGGACCAGGGGCCCGGGATGCTCGGTCAGGCGCCGGAGCGCCGCCTGCTCCAGCCGGCGATAGCCTTCCTGGCCGTAGATCGCGAAAATCTCCTGAACCGAGAGCGCGTTCTCGCGCTCGATCTCGGCATTGAGTTCGATGAACGGCCAGCCGAGTCGTTCCGCGGTCATCCGCCCGAGCGTGGACTTGCCCGCACCGCGCAGGCCCACGACCGCCACGCGGGGACGCGGCATGCTCCCGCCGCGCGGACCGCCGGAGAGCGCCTCCTTGGCCGCGGCGACCTGCGCCGGCGAGGCCTGTCCGAGGAGGTCGCGCAGCACCGGCCAATCCGGGATCGCATCGTTTCCGGTGATCAGGTCGTCGAGGCGCACGCCCATGGCGTCCGCGACGCGCCGCAGCAGGATGATCGAGACGTTGCCTTGCCCGCCTTCGAGCTGCGCGATGTAGCGCTCCGACAGGCCCGACGTCTGCGACAGGAGCTTGCGCGACAGACCGCGGACCGTGCGCGCATGACGGACCCGGCGACCGAGATCGGACAGGAAGAGTGATTCTTGTTCCACCGCGCCGGCCATGGCGTCGTCCGCTTTCCCATTGATCCCAAGCGCGAGACCGGCCTCTCAGGCCATCCCGACGCAAGCCACGCGCCGCGATCGTCGCTCGGGGGGGGGCGGCCCTGACGCGGCTACGCCCGATCCCTCGCGAGACTTCCGGCGCACCCCTGCCCTCGGTGCATGATTGTTCGTCTGGCGTAATCCGAGCGGTTACTATGCTGCGGCGCGGAATGCGGCCGCCTCATCGATCCCCCCGTCCGACGCCACGTATGTGTTGCGCTGCGGTCCCGCGGTCAACCCGGCGGACTGATCGTTGTATGGACAACATGTGCAGTTTTCCGAGGCGATCCCCGCAATTCTACTGGTCGGTGGCGAGTGCCGTCGCTTCCAGCACGGGTTCCCCGGCAGGCATCCTGCGGGGCGCCGCGGGCCGCGCGAGCGCGGCGAGCCGCTCGGCCGAAGGCCGCCGCGGCGGCAGCGGCACGGCGACGCTGTCCGTTGTCGGGTCGACGGCGGCCGTCTGCACCGCGGTGCCCGACATCGAAGGCGCCGGCGTCGGGGTGAGCGCGAGGCCCGACAAGTCGGCGCTCGCCACTTGGACGGGGCTTCCGAATGCATCCGGCCGGCGCGGCGGCAGCGGCACCGCGACGGTCTGCGCCGTGGCGCCCGGCTCCGCCTGCGGCTGTTCCGCTGCCGGATCCTGGGTGGTGCGAAGGCTCGCCATCTCCACCGCCTCGCCGCCGCCGAGGACGGCCGGACGGCGCGGCGGCAGCGGCACTGCCACGGCCTCGACCGGAGCTGCGGTCACGCTCGGTGCATAGGCCAGTGCGACGTTGGCGGCGGCGAGGTTCGGGTCGGCGGCGGGTGCGCCGGTGAACAGGCTCGCGACCGCACTCGCCGAGGCGGCGACCGGCGCCACCACCGCGGCGACCTCCGTGGCGATGCCCTGGCGCTTGGCCGCGAAATAGTAGCCGCGATTGTAGTAGGAGTAGGCCTGCGTGACGTTGCCCTGCGCGGTGCGGTAGGCGCCTGCGAGGTACGCGACGCCGTATTTGAGGTTCGTCGCCGGGTCCAGGAGGCCCGCGGCGTCGCCCTGGTAACCGAGGCCGCGCGCGGTGGCGGGCTTGATCTGCATCAGCCCGAGCGCGCTGCCGCCCTTGGCCTTCGGATTGTAGTTGCTCTCGCGCTTGACCACTGCGTGGACGAAGCTTGCCGGAACGCCGTTCGCCTTGGCGTGCTGCTCGATCAGCGCATCGATGTTGTCGCGAGCTCCCTGCGCGATGGCCGGGACGGTCACGACCGCCAGAGCTGCGGCGAGGAGAAGGCGTCGATGCATTCTGGAGACCCGGTCCCGCTTGTTCTGGTCAAGCTAGGTCGGGGTCAAATGAGGCCGGAAAGCGGCTCGGATGCGGTCGCCTGGGGGCGGCGGGACGGGTCTGCGTCGCCTGTGCCCCGCTTGCCACAGGGGCCGCAGGGTTCGGAATCAGGCCAGGATCAGGCGTCCGATCGCCTTCGCGAACCCGTCGGTGTCGTTGGTGTCGGTGACCGCGTCGGCAGCCGCCTTCACCACGTCGTCGGCGTTGCCCATCGCGATCGAAAGGCCGCTGCGGGCGAACATCGCGCGGTCGTTGCCGGCATCGCCGAAGGTGGCGATGCGGTGCCGCGCGATGCCGAGATGCTCGGCCATCCAGTCCACGAAGCCGCCCTTGTCGATGCCGGGCGGCGTCACGTCGAGGTAGTAGGCTTGCGAGCGATGGACGACGGCGCGGTCCTGAAATTCCGCGGCGATCATGGCCTCGCAGGCGGCCAAATGCGCGTGGTCCGGACTGACGCCGACGAGCTTGGAGGCGCGGACCAGCAGCGGGCCGAGGTCGGCGACCACGTTCGGCTCGGCATCCAGGGTGTGGCGTTCCACGTCCGTGTAGGGCGCCGCCGGGTCGCGGAGGCTCCAGAGGCCGTCGGCGAAGACCCAGAGGTCGAGCCCGGCGGCGAGCAGCCGGTCGGCCGCGTCCCGCGCGGTCGCCTCCGGGATCAGGCGCTCCTCGATCACGCCGAGGTCGGGGCCGACCACGGTCGCGCCGTTGAACGCGCCCATGGGCAGGCGGAGCGCCAGCGTCTGGACGAGGCCGCGCAGGCCCACGGGCGGGCGGGCGGAGGCCACGGTGAAGCCGATGCCGGCCGCGTGCAGGCGCGCCACCGCCGCGATCGTGCTTGGGCTGAGGCTCTTGTCGGTGCCGACGAGCGTGCCGTCGACGTCCGAGATCACGAGATCGATGCCGCGATGGCTCATGCGGTTTCGCTTCCGGTCTCGTGAACCCGCGCGACGATGACGTCGGCGATCACGTCGGGCCGATCGGCGATCCCGACGACGACCGGGTGCTCGTCGGCGGTCGGCGGTTCGAGGACCGCGAACTGGCTGTCGAGGAGGGCGGGCGCCATGAAATGCCCGTGACGGCCGGCGAGCCGTCCTGCGATCAGGTCGCGGCTGCCGTCGAGGTAGACGATCCGAACCCGGCGCGAACCGCCGGTGAGCACGTCGCGATAGGCGCGTCGCAGGGCCGAGCAGACGATCACGCCGGATTCGCCCCGCTCCAGGCGGTGCCGGATCCAGACCGAGATCGCGGCGAGCCAAGGCGCGCGATCCTCGTCGTCCAGCGCGAGCCCGGCATGCATCTTGGCGACGTGCTCGGGGGTGTGGAAGCTGTCGCCGTCGACGAAGATCCAGCCCAGGCGCTCCGCCACGAGGGCGGCCACCGTGCTCTTGCCGGAGCCAGAGACCCCCATCACCACGAGCACCTGCGCCGCGGGCCGTCCCGCATCGTCGTTCGGCGTGGACGGGCTCACGGAGTCGCGGCTCCCGATTCGGCGGCTGGATCGCCGCGGACAGATAGCGCGCGGTCCGGCCCTCGGGAAGCCGGCCCCTCGCCGGACGCGGCCCCGCCTCAGCCGCCGGCCTTCTGCGCTGCCGGCGGCAGGGCCGCGATGATGGGGTTGACCGCCCGGTCGCGAAGGAATTGCGGCCCCAGGACCATCTGGAAGTAGTCGTACGGGCCCGGCCGCTCGTTGGACAGCAGGAATTGGAAATGCATCCGGAACGGCTTCCGGCAGACCTTCTCGTAGGTCTCCGGCGTCAGGATGTCCCGCACCTGCGCGGACCGCACCAACGGGTTGGCGATCGGGCCGCCGGCCAGCGACAGGCCGAGGTCGAGTACGGGATTGAAGCCGGGGAAGTTCATCCAGTCCTGCGGCGCCTGCACGTCGAGCCAGACGATCCGGCGCGAGACGACGAGAGACTCGACCTCGCCGCGGATGCGGTCGGCCCCTGGTTGCGTCGCGACGATGGCGAGCGCCGAACCGAGGGTCGCGAGGGACAGGGCCGTGTCGCCCGCGCCGAGCTCGGGGGCCCGGGCGAGGACCCGGACCGCGACCTCGGCGGCCGTGAGGCCCCCGGTGGAATGCCCGACGATCATCACTTCGTCGGGCCGCTCGCCGCGGGCTTGGGCCTCCGCGATCCGCGCGACGATCCGGTCGGCGAACACGTCGAGCCGATCGAGGTAGTCTCTCCGCCAGCCTCTGCCGTGCTGCCAGTTGAAGACCCAGTCGTTCAGCAGCTGCCAGAAGAAGAACCGATTGAGCAGCGCCTCGATGGCGACGATCCAGCCGATCCCGGCGGCGAGCGCGAGCGGCAGCGTCACCCAGGGCGGCCAGCCGAGACTGTGCCCGAACCCGTCGCCGAGATGGGCGTGTACCATCGTTCCGATCGCCACCGACAGGACCGAAAGCAGGACGACCATCAAGAACGGGTAGACGATGACGTTCCCGTAGAGCCAGTTGAGCCGGTAGAACCGCCAGATCTGCCCGCAGGCGAGGGCATGCAGCGTCCCGGCGATGAGCAGCAGGACGCTCAGCACCCTCGGGCGACGGAAGTCCTTCGCGACGAGATCGTCCCAGAGGAGTACGTCGTAGGCGGTCGCCGCACGCCCGGGCACCTTGCCCGGCCCGATCGTCCAGCTCTGCAGGAGTCCGTCCGCGCTCAGGGTCGCCGGCGAGATGTCCGGCCGCGCATCTCCGAACCGCTTGGCGTGCCGCAGGAGTTCGCGCACGAACAGGAGACGATAGCGGGTCCGTGCCTCGGGGTCGTAGCCGGGGATGAAGAACACGTGCCGGCGGCGCACCGTGCCGGCCCGCTCGGCCTGCAGGTCAGGCGGCGTGTAAGAGAGAGGCAGCCTCATGGATGACGAAGGTCTTCCAAAGTCGCGCGGCGCATCGCTGGGCGGAAATACCGCCACTCCATAGAGCTTCGCGTGCACGAGAGCCAGATCGTCCGCCGCGCCGGGGCGATGCATTCGTGCGGGTGAAAACGCATCGCGCTGCGATGCACGGTGTGCGCAACGGGGATCGTCGCCGGCATTCCGGGCCTGCGCTGCGCAGTGTGACCGCCCCGCTACGGACACAGGGCGGCGTTTGGGCTAGGCGTCGAAGCCTTGAAAACCATCAGGCGATCCTGGATGCGCGTTCTTCCTCTGCTCCTGTTCACCGCGCTTGCGGTGTCAGGCTGTTCGGTATTGCCCGCCTCGGGTCCGACGGCGCGCGCGGTCGAGGCTGGGG
>CAZZZJ010000119.1:0-8583 GCA_964658355.1 Beijerinckiaceae bacterium | reverse complement strand
GCAACCCGGCGCCGCACGACATCCTGGCGATCAAGGGCGTGGAGGAGCTCGCCGCCTACCTCGTCAACGAGATCCAGGAGGTCTACCGGCTCCAGGGCGTGTCGATCAACGACAAGCACATCGAGGTCATCGTCCGGCAGATGCTGCAGAAGGTCGAGATCACCGATGGCGGCGACAGCGACATCCTCGCGGGCGACCAGATCGACCGCACGGAGCTGACCGAGGTCAACGAGAAGCTGCTCGCCGAGGGCAAGAAGCCGGTCCAGGGCGTCCCCGTCCTGCTCGGCATCACCAAGGCGTCGCTGCAGACGAAATCGTTCATCTCGGCGGCCTCGTTCCAGGAGACCACCCGCGTCCTCACGGAGGCGGCGGTCAACGGCAAGGTCGATCACCTGGAAGGCCTCAAGGAGAACGTCATCGTCGGCTCGCTCATCCCGGCGGGCACCGGTTCGATGGTGGCCGACATCCGCGCGGTCGCCCGCCGCCGCGACAGCATGATCCTCCAGCAGAAGGCGACCGACAGCGGCGCCCGTCCGCTGGGCGAGTTGCCGTCCGCCGCGGCCGAGTAAGGCCGGACACTCGGCACGATGCGAAAGGGCGGCCCGGTGGGCCGCCCTTTTTCGTTGTGGCGTCGGATCCGCCGGGCGGGGGTCACGCCGGCCGAGCTCGCGTTCGGACGCAAGCGGAACCATGACCTTGGCCGTTCGTTCTGAGATCATGGAACACTTCACGTCCACAATCGTCACGACCGCCGTGCTCGTTGCGGGCTTGATCACGGCAGCGCATGTGCTGCATCCGCGCGATCCGATGTCGGAGATGCGCCGCGGAAACGTTGTCGTCGCAAGCACCGATACTGCGACGGCCTGGAGCGATCCGCCGGCACGCGCATCGCAAGCGGCGATCACGGATGCGGCGCTGCTCCGCCCGGCCTCGTTCACCCTTCTGCCGATCGCGATGACGGCGAGCCTGTCGGGGACCGACGATCGGCTTCAGGACCGGCCTGTGCGGCGCGCAGAGCACGCCCACGCCCGCCGACCGGTCGCATCGGCCACGCGCCAACCGGCGGCGCGGATCGCGCAACAGGCCCCGACCCCGGTCGCCTCGACGGCACAGGCGAGCCAAGCGGCACAGGGCGATCCGATCGGAGACCTGATGAAGGCCCTCGGCCTCGGCCGCGACCGCGAAGGCTGACGACCGTCCGCGCCGCGCCGCTCAGGCGGTCTGCCGATCCACGCCGGCGGGGGCGGGCGTCCATGCCCCTCCGGCGAGCGACCCAGTCAGGATCTTGAGTGGATCGGTACGCGACGATGGCCGGCGCGCGTCCGCGCCGCCGCGATCGGCGTTGTCAGCGCTTCTTGCCGAGCTCGACCGCGATGTCCTTGACCATCCGGCCGGCCTTGCGGTGCGCCGTGGTCAGCTGGTCCTGGGTTACGCCCCAGCGCTTCATCCAGTACTCGACGGCCTTCCGCTCGGAGAGATCGAGACGGTCCTTGTCGATGAACCCGCGCTTGTCCTTCAGCCCTGCCATGACCGCCTTCGAGTAGATTGCGTTACCGACGCGATCGACGTGTTCGCCATGAGGGCCGCCCCGTTGTCAAACGCCGACGTCGGAGGGCGACATGCGACCGTCAGAGCGGTGCACCGTTCGGATCGTCGTTGGAGAATTGGGGCCCGGTGAACCGCCGACGCGACGCGAAGGCCCAAGGCGGCGCGATCGAGCGTTCTGGGTCGAACCGGCCTCGCCGAATGCCGGGATCAGACATCACGGACGCGACGCAGGGCTCGGCATCCGGTCACCGTACCTCTTCAAGATCGATCTGTCGGAAAATCCGTTCGGGCGCCGCTCCGTCGGAGCGCGGTCACCCGCAACATGTCGTCTTGCACCTACGCTCCGACGTTCAACATCGGAGCGGTTGGTGCGGCCAAGAGGACTCGAACCTCCACCCCTTGCAGGACTAGCACCTCAAGCTAGCGCGTCTACCAATTCCGCCATGGCCGCATCGGCACCCGTCGGGTCCCGTTCGCTTCGCCGAGATCCGGGTTCGCTGGCGCGGCCGGCGTCTCGGGTGAGCGGCGCAGCGGATACCAGATCGATCCCGATCCGACAAGCGCCGCTGCCGCAATTACGCCGACTCCATACGGCTTTCGAGGAACGGTACCGCGCCGTCGCCGACCGAGACGCCCGGCGTCCGCACGGCGTCCGCCTTGCGGATCAGTTCCGTCACCTCGATCGAGATGCGGTTGCCCGTCACCACGATCTGGCCTCGGGCCACCGGATGGTCGTTGGCGAGGATCTCGACCATGTCGGTGTCGGTCGCCTCCAACTCGATCACCGCGCCGCGTCCCATGCGCAGCAGCATGTGCAGCGGCATGCGGCAGCGCCCGAGCACCACCGTGAGATCGACCTTGAGGTCTTCCAGAACCGCCACGCGTCCAATGCCCCCGCCCATGCCTTGTCACCGACACGGGCCGGTGGAAGGTGAGCATTCACGAAACATGGTGAAGCCTTGGTAAACGCCGCCCCCCGCCTCACGGTCGCGCCCGACACCTTTCTGCCGCGCGCCGGCTCTCCGCCGGTGGCGTGGCGAATCAGCGATGCCCCCGTCGGCTACGATGCGGCGATCGCGTGGATGGAAGCCCGTGCCGATGCGATCGCGCGCGGGCAGGCGCCCGAATGCGTCTGGTTGCTGGAACACCCGGCGCTCTACACCGCCGGCACCTCGGCCCGCGATGGCGACCTCGTCGCGCCGGCGCGTCTGCCCGTGCATCGGACGGGGCGGGGCGGGCAGTACACCTATCACGGCCCCGGCCAGCGCGTGGCCTACGTGATGCTCGACCTGAACCGTCGCCGCACGGACCTGCGCGCCTACGTGGCGTGCCTGGAGGCCTGGATCATCGCGACGCTCGATGCCTTCAACGTCCGCGCCGAACGCCGCGAGGACCGCGTCGGCGTCTGGGTACGGCGACCGGACAAGGGCACGGAGGTCGAGGACAAGATCGCGGCGATCGGCATCCGCGTCCGGCGCTGGGTCAGCTTCCACGGGATCAGCCTCAACGTCGAACCCGACCTCGCGGATTTCGCCGGCATCGTCCCCTGCGGCATCCGCGGCCACGGCGTGACGAGTCTCGCTGATCTCGGCCGCATCGTCGCCATGCCGGAGGTCGACATCGCGTTGCGCGCCGGCTTCGAGGCGATCTTCGGAGAGACGGAGGATGCGGGGTAGGGGCCGGCGCAGCCGGACCCCTCAGAAATCCGCGTGCAGCCGCGTGGCGAAGAAGTCGGCCGGGCCTCGGTCGCGGTTGTAGGCGGGGTTGATCACGCGCTGGTAATCGAACGTCAGGGTCACGGTCTTGGTCAGGCCGATCGCGTAATAGGCTTCCAGCGCCCGCTCGGGGGCGTAGTTCAGGCGCCCGTCGCCGATCAGCAGGCCGAGGCCGCCGGCGGCGAAGTAGGCGCGATGGGCCGCGGTGAGGCCGTTCGTCGTGGCGCCGAGGCCGACGGTGTCGCCCGCCCGGCCCCAGGCGGTTCCCTTGAGGGAGAGGCCGCCGGAGGCGCTCCGGTCGACGTCGGTGAAAGAGAGGCTCTCGTTGCGGCCGTCCGACAGGCTGACGCGGGCGAAGACGCCGAGATCCGCCGTCACCGCCTGTTCGAGGTTGACGTAGCCGCCGGTCTTGCGCCGCGGGCGGCGGGTGGCCGCGGCCGCATCGTTGACGTCGCCGAAGGCCCCCGACTGCGTCAGCGCGACGACCTGCCGGTAGTTCGCCGTGTTGCCCTCGTTCGAGAAGAACCCGATCCGGACGCGGCCCTGCTGCTCCAGGGCGGGCATCACATAGCGTCCCTCGAATTCGATGTTGGCGCCCTGGCGGTCGAACACCCGCGGATCGAGGACGTCGCTGGAGGGCTCCTTCGGCACCTGCGTGTAGGCGGCCCGCACCGCGAATTCGGCGCGGTTGTACTCGACGTAGACCCCCTGGGTGAACCCGGGGAGGTTCGCCGGGAAATCCCAGGCCGAAGCCGCCCAGAGCGACCAGTTCATGAAGTCGACGCGGGGATCGTGGGCGTAGACGTTGCCGTCGAAGAAGTCGCCGAGCGCGAACTTGCCGGCGACGACGGTGATCCGCTCGACGTCGCGGCGCGTGGCGACCTGGTTCGGGCCGTCCGGCACGTCCTCGGTCTCGCCGCCGAGACCGAAGGTCTGGCGCACGAAGTAGCGGTTCGAGCGCAGCTTCGGGAACGGCGCGCCGGCCTTCTGCGCCTCCCCATTGACGAAGCCTGCGACGCCGAGCGTGCGCGACAGCCCGAAGCCCTGGCTGAATTCCGGGTTGTAGTAGAGTTCGGTCCCCTCCAGCAGCTTGAAGCCGACGAAGGCGGTCGCGGTCGTGGTCGCCTGGGCCTGATGCGGCACGAGGCTGTTGGCACCCAGATAGGGCGAGCGGAAACCGGTGACGCCCTGGTTGACGAAGGTGGTCTGGCCGTGGAGCGAGAACCGGCCGGTATCCCCGTTGTCGGGATCGTGCGGGGCCGTCTCGTCGGGCTCGGGCGGCAGCCGCAGGCCCGCCGGATACCAGGACAGCCGCGCCAGCATCTGGTTCGCGGTGACGTGGCCTTGCGTCGAGGCCGGGCCGAGACCGGGGACGGCGCCGAGGCCGAAGCGCCCGGTGCTACCGAGGTCGAGATAGCGATAGTCGAGACCCAGTGCGAGGTGTTCGGTGATCGCGTACTGGACGCCGGCACCGATCGTGAACCCCAGGGTTCCCCGATCGGTCCTGGCCGTCGCGGCGGGACCGCCGGCGCGGTCCGGATAGGTGGCGAGGTACCGCGTCTCGGCGCCGGCGAGCCCGAAGGTGGCGTAGATCAACGCGCGCTCGAAGGCGACGCCGACGCGGGCGCGCAGGGTGCCGTACAGGTCCGTCTTGGCGCGGATCACGTCGAAGACCGGGGCGGTCCCTTCGTAGCCGAATCCCGCGGCGGTCGAGGCGACCGGGCGCTTCAGGTTCGCGCCCGCGATGTCCGCCTCCAGGCCGTAGAGCCAAGGGCCGGTCTGCCAGTTCCAGCCGGCGAACGCGCCGCCGACGACGGTGGTCGCCTCGCGGCTGCGGTCGGCGCGTCCGGTGGCATCGCCGGTCTTGAAGGCCGGCACGGACCGGCCGCCGATCGTGGTCCGCTCGAAGTCGACCGCGCCGAAGGACGCGCCGGCGCTGCCCGCGATGCCGAGATAGCCGCCCGACCAATCGACGAAGGCGGGCACCGGCGGGCGCTGGGCGGCGAGATCCGCCCCGACGGCAGTCGCCGGAAGGAGGCAGGCACCGATCAGCAACGCCGCGCGGCGACCGACGAATCCCATGGATCCGGCGCTGTCCGCCCTGGTCCGGTGCCGCATCGCCCACAATCCCCGCTCGTTCCGCTGCGGAGGTATAGCAATGGCTATAACTGCGGCAATCCCGTCCTCGACGCCGCGAACATTCCCCCCGACGACGTTGCAAAAATGCCCATGGATCGATGACGCTGCGATGACGCCGGCGCGGCGCGCGCCGGCGTCAGGCGGGCCCCGTCGCGACCGGGCGGCTCGGATCGCCCCCCCATTCCGACCACGATCCGTCGTAGAGCGCGCGGGCCGGGCGCCCGAGGGTTTCCAGCGCCAACGCGACGATCGCCGCGGTTACGCCCGAGCCGCAGGTGGTGACGATCGGACGGTCGGGGTCGACGCCGTTCTCGGCGAAGATCGCGCGGAGTTGGTCGGGCGCCTTCAGGTGGCCGTCGGTCAGCAGCGCCGCGTAGTGCAGGTTCAGGGCGCCCGGCATGTGACCGGGGCGGACGCCTGGGCGGGGCTCCGCTTCCTCGCCGCGGAAGCGGGGCGCGGAGCGGGCATCGACCACCTGGGCGGTGCCGCCGGAAAGCGTGCGGGCGATGTCGGCCGCATCGGCGACCGCGCCGTGATCGAGCCGGGCGGTGAAATGGCGCCGATCGCGCACCCGCGGCTCGCCGTCCTCGGTGGGATAGCCGGCCGCGATCCAGGCCGGAAGCCCGCCGTCGAGCACGCAGACGTCGCGGACGCCGAAGGTGCGCAGCATCCACCAGACCCGCGGCGCCGAGAACAGCCCGTGCCCGTCGTACACGACGATGTGCATGCCGTCGCCGATGCCGAGCGCCCGCATCCGCGAGGCGAAGACCTCCGGGCGCGGCATCATGTGCGGCAACCCGGACTCGGTGTCGCTCATCGCGTCGATGTCGAAGCGGATCGCGCCGGGGATGTGGGCGGCGCGATACTCCGCCTCCGGGTCGCGCCCGGCGGCGGGCAGGTACCAGGAGGCGTCGAGAACGACGATGTCGGGCGCCTCCAGGCGCCGGTGCAGCCATTCGGTCGAGACGAGCGCGGTGTCGGCCATGATGCGTCCGTAAGGTCGTTGCGAGCGATGTCGGCGCCACTCAATCACAGGGCGGAGCCGGATGCACGCGTCCGGCCGGACGGTCCGTTTCAGGATGTCCCGGTGCTCGCTTGGTCCGCCGCGGACGGCCGATCGTCAGCCGAGGACCGCCGCCCGTTCTCGTGCTGCGAAGCAAAACGTCGCGCCTCGCAGGCGTCGGGCGACGTACGTACTCGCCAGACCCTGAAGGCTGTGCGCGGTTGCAAGACACGCGGGACGGTCTTGTTTCCGTGGACAACAAGACCAGTTATAACAACACCATGACACCACCGCGCCGGCATCTTCGCCGGGCCCGTATGGACCGAACGTCTCGACGGCACGTTGATCGTGCGTTGCGGGATCGCTCGATACGGTGCGGCGTTCTCTCACCATTCCTTGCCGGGCGGCCTTCGGCGCCAGCATGAGATTCCGCGAGCTTTCAGTGCGATGAACCAACTCGTCCGCATGTCCCAGATCGGCGAAGCCGAGTCCGTCAAGGAGCCCTCCGCCGAGCTGCGCGTGCCGTTCGCGCAATCGGGCGCCTTCGTCTGCAAGTTCATCATCGGCGAGCCGAACGATCGTGCCATGTGTTGCGGTGCGCCGGTGTCCGACGGGAAGAGCTGGTGCGCCTTCCACCGCCGCATCGTATTCGAGCCGACCCGGCCCGGGCGCATCCGCTGAGCGCATCGGACAGCCTGTGGGGCAGACTCCTCGCCGGCATCCTCGCGCGACGCAGCCTCCGTCTCGCCGGACGACGCCATCACGGCGGACGACGACGCAGCCGGTCACCGACCGAGGGCGTGCTCCGTCGCACGGGTGAGTTTCTGAGTTTTCAGTCCAGCCCGTCGTCGTCTTCGTAAGCGCGATAGCTGCGCATCATCCGGCCATCCGGATATTGCACCGAGCGGGCGCGGACGACGAGGTAGCCGGCAGCCTGCGCGGCCGCGATGCGGCGCATCCGGTCGTCTCCGCCCGAGAAGATCGGGTTGCGCTCGCCGTCGACCGGACCCGCGACCCGTCCGACCGGCAACGGCGCATACGGATAGGGCGGCGCCGCGTATACCCGCGGCGCGTATGGGTGCGCAGCGACGCGGATCGGCGCCGGCCGCACCGCTTGGCGGCGCTCGACGAGGCGCGAAGCCGGGATCCGAATGCGCGGCGCTTCCGCCACGATCCCGGCACGCACGCGCCTGGCCTCGCGCACCCGCTTCCGCGTGGGCGCAGCCGCATGTCGGGCGATCGAAGGCGCCGGGGTCTCGGGTCTGCTCGCCGTATCCGACCTGCGCGCCGGGGTCGGCCGATTCACGGATCCGGCTCCGCTTGCGATCGGCGCCGGCTCCTTCATGGGGGCGACCGGGTTCGCCGCGGCCGGCGGCGGCGTGGCGGGCGCCGCACTGCGCGCCGGGGGATCTGTCCAGGTCCCGTTCGCCGGTGTCTGCGCCGAGGCCGTCGTCGCGCCGAGCGCCAAGCCCAGCATCAGGCTCGCCCTGAGGATTCCACCGGCTCCGATCGACATGGCGCGCTCCCTGGCGGAGGGCGGCGGCAGCGCGAACGACGCTGCCTGCCGCGTGGCAATTCTTAACGAAACCTTGCGAGAGCGTCCACGCGGATTGTCGTCGTCCGCTGCGTCGGACCATGCGATCGGCGGCGGGTCCGCAGCCACCCTTGGCGCCTGCGGACCCGACATCAGACCGGCGTTCGCGGACCGGTTTCGCACGACGCCTGACCGGGCGCCCGGCGCTACTCCGCCGGCACGCCGTGCCCGTCGTGCGTCCGCGCCGCCGGGGTCGCGGCGTCCGCCTGCTCTCCGGCGAGCACGTCCTTGCGACGGAAGAAGCGCATGACGACGACGAAGAAAACCGGCACGAAGAACACCGCGAGGATCGTCGCCGAGATCATGCCGCCCATCACGCCGGTGCCGATCGCCTGCTGGCTCTTCGAGGCGGCGCCGGTCGCGATGGCGAGCGGCACCACGCCGAAGATGAAGGCGAGCGAGGTCATCACGATCGGGCGGAACCGAAGCGTCGCCGCCTCGATCGTTGCGTCGACGATCGAGGCGCCGGGCTTCCAGAGGTCCTTGGCGAACTCCACGATCAGGATCGCGTTCTTGGCCGACAGGCCGATGATCGTGATCAGCCCGATCTTGAAGTAGACGTCGTTGGGCAGGCCGCGCAGGTA
>CAZZZJ010000118.1:2342-8634 GCA_964658355.1 Beijerinckiaceae bacterium | reverse complement strand
ACCACCACCACGTCGGCCGGGATCGCGAGGTCCGATGCGCCGCGTCCCTTGGCGAAGCTCTGGTAGGCGGCGCGCGTCGCATCCTTGCGCTGCGTGAACAGCACCAGCCGCTCGCCCTTTCGCGGATCGGGCAGCGTGGCGACCGCGCTCGGGCTTTCGGGCCAGAGGTCGGCGGCCAGCGCCTCGATGCCGGCAAGCGAGATCATCTCGCCGGCGATCTTGGCGAAGCGCTTGGCACGGCCCTTGATGGCGACGAAGCCCTGCGCGTCGATCGTCACGATGTCGCCGGTGTCGTGCCAGCCATCCACGGGGGCCTCCAGCACGCCGGGCTTCTCGGCGCGCAGGTACCCGAGCATGATGTTGGGGCCGCGCACCACGAGCCGCCCGCCCTCCTCGATGCCGGGCACCGGATCGAGCCGGTGCTCCATCCCCGGCACCAGCCGGCCGACGGTGCCGAAGCGGTTGAACATCGGCGTGTTCACCGCGACCACCGGTCCGCACTCGGTGACGCCGTAGCCCTCGAGGATGCGCAGGCCGAACTTCTCCGCGTAGGTGCGGCGGGTCGAATCCTTCACCGGTTCGGCGCCGGCCACGACGTAGCGGAGCGAGCGCAGATCGTAGGCGTGCGCAACCTTGGCGTAGCCGGTCAGGAAGGTATCGGTGCCGAACAGGACCGTCGCGTTCGAGCCGTAGACCAGCTCCGGCACGATCCGGTAGTGCAGCGGCGACGGGTAGAGGTAGACCGGCACGCCCGAGACCAGCGGCAGCACCAGCGCCGAGGTCAGCCCGAAGGCGTGGAAGATCGGCAGGACGTTGAACACCTTGTCGGACGGCCCGAAATCGATCCGCGCGGCGACCTGGGCGACGTTCGAGAGCATGCCGCGGTTGGCCACCAGCACGCCCTTCGGCGTGCCCTCCGAGCCGGAGGTGAACAGGATCGCGGCCGGATCCTCGCCCGTCCTGGCGACGAGCGGTCGGCGGGCGGACAGCAGGCCGCGGATCTTGTCGCCGGCGGTGACGGTAGCGCGCACGTCCTCCAGGTAGATCAGCTCGACCTTGTCGCGGATCGCCTCGACGAGGGGACCGAGACGGCCCTTCTCGATGAAGGCGCGGGAGGTGAGGATCTTCGTCACCTGCGCCGCCTTGCACGCGGACAGGATGTTCGCGGCGCCGGCGGAGAAGTTGATCATCGCCGGCACCCGCCCGGCCGAGGCCAGCGCGAAGAACGTCACCGCGGCGCCGTTGGCGTTGGGCAGCATCAGGCCGATCGCCTTGCCCTCCGCCACCATCGGCATGAGCTTGCGGCCGAGGATGTTGGCGCCCATCACGAGGCGCGAATAGCTCAGCTTGCCCGAGACCGGGTCCTCCAGCGCAGTCCGGCCCCAGCCGAACCGCTCGCCGGCCGCGATCAGCGCGGTCATCAGGCTGCGGTCGATGTCGGTGGTGTCGAACACCAGCTCGGACATGATGCCGTAGAGGCCTGCGCCCGCCGCCTGCCGCCGGGCCTTGCCCTTCAGCGCCGGGTCGACGCTGAGCTTCACCGGCGGCATCACCGTGACGATCACCTTCGGCCACCAGCGCCGCTTCACCTGATCGCGGGAGAGCCGCGAGAACACGGTCCGCTCCAGCCCTTCGATCCGGACCGGCACGACCATCGCACCGGACTTGTCGGCGATCAGGCCGGCACCGTCATAGACCTTCATCAAGCTGCCGGTGACGGTCAGCCGCCCCTCGGGGAAGATGATCAGGGTCTCGCCGCCCTTCACCGCGTTGATGAGCGAGCGCGTGGCGAGCGGGCGCGTCGGATCGAGCGGCATCGCCTTGGTGAGGGCCAGGAACGGCCTCACCCACCAGCGCTGCGCGATGCCGTGGTCGATGGCGAAGACCGGTTCCTGGTCGAGCAGCGACAGGGCGAGCGGCGCATCCAGGAACGAGACGTGGTTGAGCGCCACGATGCAGTTCGGGCCGGCCTTCTCGACGTTGTCGAGGCCGCGCACCTCGAGCCGGTAGAAGGCCCGGAACAGGATCGAGAGGAAGTCGCGGAACGGGCTCGTCTCGAGGGTGACGAGGACGACGACCGCGACGACGAGGTTCAGCACCGCGACGAGCGCCAGCAGCGTCGCGCTCGAGAACCCGGCGCCCTGGAGCGCGGCGAGCGCCAGCGTGCCGCCGACCATGAAGGCCGCCGTCATCACGTTGACGGCGCCGATGATGCGAGCGCGCTTGTCCTTGTCGGTCCAGGCCTGCACCGCTGCGAAGGACGGCACGATGTACAGGCCGCCGGCCATGGCGATGCCGAGGAAGTCGATCGCGATGCGCAGGCCGGCCCCGGTGCGGAGGAAATCGGCGGCGCCGATCATCGCACCGGTCTCCGGGGCGTGGTGGGCGACCGTCCAGGCGAGGTCGAGGCCGAACAGGCCCATCAGGAGCGCGCCGACGGGGGTCGGCAGCAGCACGATCCGTCCGCTGCACAGCCACGAGGCGAGGCCGGAGCCGAGCGCGATGCCGACCGAGAACACGGCGAGCAGCAGGGTCACCACCGTCTCGGAGCCGTTGAAGTCGTGGCGGACGAGCAGCGGCAGCAGCGACAGCACCACCACGCCGACGAGCCAGAACCAGCTCACGATCACCGAGCCGCGCCACAGGCGGCGGTCGCCCCAGAGGTCGCGGAGCAGCGCGACGGTGGAGCGGGCGACGTTGCGGTCGACATGGAGATCGGGCGCGCCCTCGCCTGTGCGCGGAATGGCGCGTGCCGCGAGCCAGCACAGGACGGCGAAGGCCATGATCAGGCCGCCGAAGACCAGGTGCGAGCCGCCCATGGCGCTGGCGAACCCGGCGGCGATGGTGCCGAGGAGGATCGCGAGGAAGGTCGCGGCCTCCACCAGTGCGTTGCCGGCCGGCAGCTCCTCGCGCTTCAGGTGGTCGGGCAGGATGCCGTACTTGATCGGTCCGAACAGCGCCGCGATCGTCCCGAACAGGCCGAGCGCCACGAACAGGACCGGCACCGAGCCGAGGAAGAACCCGAGCACCGCGGTGCCGGCGGCGAAGATCTCCGCGAACTTCAGGCGCTTGGCGATCACCGCCTTGTCGTAGCGGTCGGCGAGTTCGCCGCCCAGGCCGGACAGGATGAAGAACGGGCCGATGAAGACGGCGCTCGCCAGCGTCACCAGGATGCCGGCATTGGAATCGCCCCCCTGCGAGACCTTGAACAGGATCAGGAACGCGAGTGCGTTCTTGAGGAAGTTGTCGTTGAAGGCCGAGAAGAACTGGCACCAGAACAGTGGCGCGAAACGCCGGGCGGTCATCAGCGAACGGAACATGGCGGTCTCCCCGGCTGGGCCATGACTGGCTCAACCCGTGCGGTCGCGTCAAATCTCGGACCTGTCCCGAACGGGGGAGCGGTGCCCATCGCGACCAACGGCCTTGATTTGAACAATGTGCAAAATAACCGCTTCACGGCCGTTCGCAAGCTTGTTCTTGCACGCCGTGCAATCTCGTGCTCCATCCCGTGCGCGACCACACGGGACACCCACAGGTGCCATAGCGTGAAGACCGTTAAGAAGCGTGCCCCCGGTCCGCGCGGCGACGTCGACCGGGCCGGCTTCGTCGCGCTGGTCTGCGAGGCCGCCGAGGGCATCGTCCGGAACCAGGGCGTGCGCGCCCTCGGGATGCGGCCGCTCGCCTCGGCGATCGGTTACGCACCGAATTCGATCTACAATGCGGTGGGCGACCTCGACGCGGTGCTGCTGCAGGTGAACGCCAGGACCTTCGGTCGGTTGACGGCCGCGCTCGCCGCCGCCCTCGACTCGACGGCGTCGGCACGGGCGAACGCGGCGGCGCTGGCATCCGCCTACCTCGCCTTCGTCGCCGCCGACCCGGCGGTCTGGAGCCTCGTCTCCGAGTACGCACCGCTCCGCGGCGCGGCGGTACCCGATTGGTACTGGGAGGCCTTGTCCGGTGCCACCGACCTCGTCGATGCCACCCTCGCACCGCTGCTGCCCGACGCGGCCGAGCGCGCGCAGGCGGTGGCAGCCTTATGGGCCTCGCTGCACGGGCTCGCCTCGCTCTCGACCTCGGGCAAGCTCGCGGCGCTGACCGATGCGGCCCCCGCCGACCTCGCGCGTCTGCTGGTGTCGCGCTTCCTGGCGGCGGACCCCGGCGACTGATTGACCACGTCCGCGAAACGGGGTTGGTGGGCGGAAAGCCCCGGAGAGAGCGAACCATGGTCCTGAAACGCGTGCCGACGACGCCGTTCTCCGATCAGAAGCCCGGCACCTCGGGATTGCGCAAGAAGGTCGAGCACTTCCGCCGCCCGCACTACGTCGAGACCTTCGTGCAGGCGATCATGCAGTCCGTCTCGGGACGCGAGGGCGCGACCCTGGTCCTCGGCGGCGATGGCCGCTTCTTCAACCGCGCGGTCGTCCAGACCACCCTGAAGATCGCCGCGGCGAATGGCTTCGGCCGCGTGCTCGTCGGCCGGGGCGGCCTGCTCTCGACGCCTGCCGCTTCGTGCGTGATCCGCAAGGCTGGCGCGATCGGCGGCATCATCCTTTCGGCGAGCCACAATCCCGGCGGGCCGGACGGCGATTTCGGGATCAAGTTCAACACCGCCAACGGCGGCCCGGCACCCGAGAGCGTCACCGAGGCGATATTCACGGCCACGAAGACGCTGACCGAATACCGCATCGCCGACGTGCCCGACCTCGATCTCGATCGTCTCGGGGAAACCCGGATCGGCGACATGGTCGTCGAGGTGGTCGACCCGGTCGCCGACTACGCCGCGCTGATGGCGGAGCTGATCGACTTCGACGCGATCCGCCGCCTGTTCGCCTCCGGCTTCCGCATGCGATTCGATGCGATGAGCGCGGTGACCGGGCCCTACGCCCACACGATCCTCGAAGGGATCCTCGGCGCCGCCTCCGGCACTGTGGTCAACGGCGAGCCGAAGGAGGATTTCGGCGGGCACCATCCGGACCCGAACCCGGTTCACGCCCACGACCTCTACGACCTGATGCTCGGGGCCGACGCGCCGGATTTCGGCGCGGCTTCGGACGGCGACGGCGACCGCAACATGATCGTAGCGCCGGGGCTCTTCGTGACGCCAAGCGACAGCCTCGCGATCCTGGCCGCGCACGCCGCCTGCGCCCCCGGCTACGCCTCGGGCCTCGCCGGCATCGCCCGCTCGATGCCGACGAGCCGCGCCGCCGACCGCGTCGCCGCCGCTCTCGGGATCGGCGCCTACGAGACGCCGACCGGCTGGAAGTTCTTCGGCACCCTGCTCGATGCCGGCCTGATCACCCTGTGCGGCGAGGAGAGCGCCGGGACCGGCTCGAACCACGTCCGCGAGAAGGACGGGCTCTGGGCGGTACTGCTCTGGCTCAACATCCTCGCGGCGACGGGCCAGGGCGCCGAGGCGATCGTGCGCGCGCACTGGGCCAAATATGGGCGCGACTACTACACCCGGCACGACTACGAGGAGATCGCCTCGGACGCCGCCAATCGCCTGATGGACGGATTGCGCGCAAAGCTCGCCGAATTGCCAGGGCGGCGGATCGGCGGCTTCACGGTCTCGGCCGCGGACGACTTCCGCTATGTCGACCCCGTGGACGGCTCGGTGAGCGACCGCCAGGGCATCCGCGTCACCTTCGCGGAGGACGCGCGCATCGTCTATCGCCTGTCCGGCACCGGCACCGCGGGCGCGACGCTCCGCGTCTACATCGAGCGCTACGAGGCTGCGCCGGATCGGCTCGAGCGGCCGGTCGCCGAGGTGCTCGCGCCGCTGGTCGCGATCGCCGGCGAACTGGCCGCGATCGAGGCGCTGACCGGCCGGGCCGAACCGAGCGTGGTGACCTGAACGAAGGGCGTCGCCGTGCAGACTACCGGTTGAAGGGCCTTCGACGGCGGCTTGGCATACCGTGTGCCTGTCGCTCCGGCGCGATGCCTGTGCGGCGGAACGCAAGGAGCACTCTCCTTGCCGCGGATTCGCGATGCCGTCCGCTCGACGGAGGCATCGCCGATCCATTCGACGCGCGGATCGTCCCCGCCCCGCGAACGAAAAGTGCCCGATGGACAAGACTTCGCTCACGCGCCGCACCCTCATGCTCGGCAGCGCCACCCTCGGTGCCCTCGGCGCCGGATGGCCGCTCGCCACGACGGGCGCCCTTGCCCAGACCGGCCCGGGTGCGACTGCCGGTACGCCCTCCGGCTCCCTGACCTACGGCATCTCGATGTCGGACCTGCCGCTCACCACCGGCCAGCCGGACAAGGGCGCGGGCGGCTACCAGTTCACCGG
>CAZZZJ010000118.1:0-2242 GCA_964658355.1 Beijerinckiaceae bacterium | reverse complement strand
CCGTTCCGCGCCTCAAGGCCGCCGGCATGCGGATCGTCGGCAACGACACGCCGCATGTCTGGAACTACCACCTCTCGATGGTCGAGGGCTCGCCCTGGCGGGACCTGCGCCTGCGCAAGGCCGCCAACCTCGCCATCGACCGCGACGGCGTGGTGCAGCTCATGGGCGGCCTCGCCGCGCCGGCGATCGGGCAGGTGCAGACCTCGAGCCCGTGGTTCGGCAAGCCGACCTTCCAGATCAAGACCGACGTCGCGGCGGCGAAGGCGCTCGTCGAGGAAGCCGGCTTCTCGGTGAAGAATCCGGTCAAGGCGACGATCCTGATCCCGACCGGCGGCACGGGTCAGATGCTGTCCCTGCCGATCAACGAATTCATCCAGCAGAGCTGGGCCGAGGTCGGCATCCAGGTCGAGTTCAAGACCGTGGAACTGGAGGTCGCCTATACCGGCTGGCGCCAGGGCGCGGCCGATCCGAGCCAGAAGGGCATCTCGGCCGGCAACATCGCCTACGTCACCTCCGACCCGTTTTATGCGATCCTGCGCTTCTACGATTCCAGGCAGGTCGCCCCGAACGGCGTGAACTGGAGCCACTGGAAGAATGCCGAGGTCGACGCGCTCTGCGACAAGGTCAAGGCCAGCCTCGACCCGGCCGAGCAGGACAAGCTGCTGGCCCGCATCCACGAGATTGTGGTGGACGACGCCGTGCAGGTCTGGGTCGTCCACGATACCAACCCGCACGCCCTCTCGCCGAAGGTGAAGAGCTACACCCAGGCCCAGCACTGGTTCCAGGACCTGTCGACGCTGGCGTGACCGACACCGCTGGCTTGTCTCCCTCCCTCCTCCCACGCTGCGGGAGAGGGAGACAGGCGATCGGCTTATCGATGTCTGGGATACGGGTTCGGCGATGTGCCGGCCCCCCTGCCCGACCCCGTCACAGCCGCTCGACCTCGGCCGTTTCGCCCGCCAGCCGCACCAGCACCTGCCGCAGCCAGCGGTGGGCCGGGTCGTCGTCGTAGGAGGCGTGCCACAGCATCGAGACCGCGACCTCTTCGAGGATCACCGGCGCCGGGCTCACGGTCAGACCGAGCGCGTCGGCAAAATAGGTCGCGAGCCGCGCGTGCATGGTGGTGATGACGGGTGCCGCCCGCACCAGGAACGGCACCACGAGGAAGCGCGGCGTCGTCAGCGCAAGGGTCCGTGTCAGGCCGAGCCTGGCCAAGGCGTCGTCCACGACCCCGTGTGCGGTCTCGCGCAGGCTTGTAAGGATGTGCGGGAAGCGCAGGTAGTCGTCGAGCGAGATCGGCGGCACCAGCCCGACCTGACCGGCGTCGAACAGGCAGACGTAGGTGTCGCGGTAGAGCAGGCGCTGCTTGTGGTGCGTCTGCCCGTCGAATCCGAAGCCGATGGCGAGGTCGACCCGGTCGGAATCGAGCTCTTCCAGAACATGCATGCGGTCGACCGAGCGCAGCAGCAGGCGAATGCCCGGCGCCTCGGCGCGGAGATAGCCGAGCAGCCGCGGCCCGAGCAGCACCTCGGTGCTGTCCGGCAGGCTGATGGTGAAGGTCCGCTCGGTCGTCGCCGGTTCGAACGCAGCCTCGCGCCGGACGATCGCCTGGACCTGCCGTAGGGCCGCGCGGACCGGCTCGGCCAGCGCCAAGGCGCGCGGGGTCGGCCGCATGCCGTCGGGAGAACGGGTCAGAAGCTCGTCGTCGAACAGGCGGCGCAAGCGGGCGAGGCTGGAGCTCATCGCCGATTGTCCGATGCCGATCCGTCTCGCCGCGCGCTTCACGCTGCGTTCCGAGAGCAGCGCATCGAGGGCGACGAGCAGGTTCAGGTCGACTCGGCTAAGATCGATATGATCGATAGTCATCAGCGATACGATCGGTTTGATCCATGCTGCATCGCAGAACATATTCGGGTCCAAGGCAAGGGCATCGGGCCCTTCGCAGCACGAAAGTCATCCGATCATGTCCACCAAGACTCGCATCCTTGCCGGCGTTCTCGCCTTCTCCGCCGGTCTCGGCGGTGTGAGCGCTGCCGAAATCAAGCCGGCCCAGGCCGGGAGCGTCGACCTCGGGACGCTCTCCGGGGTCGCCTACTACACCGCCGAGCCGAAGGGATACCGCGTCGTCGTCACGCTCGCACCGCGCGCGGCCGCCCCTTCCGTCCGCTTCGAGACGGTACTGGCCGACGACCAGAGCGTGACGCTCTCGACCCCGCGTCAGGCGGAAGCGCCGGCCGAGACG
>CAZZZJ010000117.1:5624-8668 GCA_964658355.1 Beijerinckiaceae bacterium | reverse complement strand
GTTCGGCACGCCGGGGTCCCTGCGCAAGCCCGTCGGCATCGCGCTCACCTTCGCGGAGGACGAGGCGGAGAGCTGCGGCGAGGATCGCTTCGACCTCTGCCTCGTCGACGCCGCGGGCACCGTCATCACTCGCCTCGGGCCGTTCTGCGAAGACGAGGTCGTGGCGACCTGGCGCGACCTCGCCGCCCGCACCGGCCTGCCGCGGATGATCGTGCGCGAGGACGGCGTGCTCGCGACCGTCGCGCCGCAGGTCGGCCGGCTGATGCTGGGCAAGACCCGCATCCGGCGTCGGCACGGCTCGCTCGGCGATCGCCGCCCGCGCTTCCTGGTGCGCCGCAAGACCGGCCGCCTCCCGGTCCGCCCGCAGATCCACCGCGGCGAGAACGAGATCATCGCCCGCTCGTGAACGATCGCTCCTAGCCCGCCCAGCCCTGGTTGATCGTATCGGCCGCCAAGCCCGCGAACAGGATCAGCCCGGCCCAGCGATTCGAGCGGAACAGGGCCAAAGCCTCGTGCCCGTCCCGCGCCTTGAGACGCAGGACCTGTCGGCCGAGATGCCCGGCGAAGGCCGCGATCCCGAGGAACCCGAGCAGCCCGGCCCCGGCCCCGTAGGCTGCAGCCCCGATCAGCAGAACTGCCGCTCCGTAGCAGGCCCCCACCGCCAGCCGGAGGCGCGCGCCGAAGAACCGCGCCGACGAGCGGATGCCGGCGATCTCGTCGTCCTCGATGTCCTGCACCGCGTAGATCGTGTCGTAGCCGACGACCCAGGCGTTCGTGCCGGCATAGAGCAGTAGCGCCGGGAGCCCGAGCTGGTCGAGGAGCGCCGCCCAACCCATCAGCGCGCCCCAGGAGAAGGCGAGGCCGAGGACGAGCTGCGGCATCGACATCACCCGCTTCATGAACGGATAGATCGCGACGGGCACCAGCGAGCAGAGCCCGACGCCGATCGCGAAGGCATCGAACTGCATCAATACCAAGAAGCCGACCAGTGCCTGGGCAGCGAGGAAGGCAGCAGCCGCCCGCGTGCTTACCTGACCCGAGGGCAGGGGGCGCGAGCGCGTGCGTTCCACCTGGGCATCGAGGTCGCGATCGGCGATGTCGTTGTAGGTCGACCCGGCCCCACGCATCGCGATGGCGCCGACGAGGAACAGCAGCAGGTGGCGCGGATCCGGCCAGGGCAGGCCGGCATGGGTGGCCGCGAGCGCCGCCGACCACCAGCACGGCAGCAGAAGCAACCACCAGCCGATCGGCCGGTCGATGCGGGCGAGGCGTAGAAAGGGCCGGACGACTCTCGGAGCGAGCCGGTCGACCCAATGTCCCGTCACGGCGTCGGCGACGCCGGATTCCGCGAACTTCCCGGCGCTCACGCCGGCGGCCGGGACGACGCGAGGGCGGAGCGAGATGCGCGTCGCATCAGCCTCAGAGCGCGCCCTGCGGCATCTTGAACTGTCCGGTCAGGCCGGGGCCGCCCAGAAGGCCGCCGCCGCCGCCGTTCTGCGCCTGGGTGCGGGCCTGCGCCTCCATCTTGGTGGCCTGGGCGGCGATACCGCAGATCTTGGTGCGGATGCCGATCACCTTGGTGTGGTCGGCCTTGAAGCCCTCGGCGAAGGAATCGGGGATCGAGCACCACTCCTTGTTGGCGGTGATCCACTTGAGCCCCTCCAGACCGTTGGCCTGCAGCTTGCCGAACAGCGCGCAGGCTTCCTGCGGCGTCATCTTCTTCTTCGAGTTCGACGAGGCATTCGCCTTGGACACCAGGTCCTTGCGGGCCTGGAGCGTCGTCTGGATCGCGCCGCACTCTGCGGCCTGGGCAAACGCGGCGGTGCTGGAGACGAGGCTGCCGGCCACGAGGGCGGCGGCCAGTCCGTAGGTCTTGATGCGCATGGTCTCGACTCCCTGATGATCCGCCCCGGTCGCGGGTCACGCGCCGTCGACATGGCGCGCAGCGTCGACGGATGTCGTTTCGAGGCGGATGGCGGCCGTGCTGCGATACGGCCGGTCCGGAATTTCCGGGTTCCGCTTCGCCATAGGAATGTGGCGTCAATCGAGCCGCAAACGGGCCGGCGCCGACATGGCTGGGCAACGTCTCGAAAACCAAGCCTCGTGGTTTTTCGGCAACACCTCCGCCGATGCCGGTCCGGCGTTGACAAGGGGCGGTCGCGCACGCGACGGAGCCCGGATGGCGGCCTACGATTTCACCGCGCCCCGTCTCCATGTGGCGCACGACCTCTTCGCGGGCGCGAACCTGCCCCTCGATCGCGCGCAGGCGAACTACCTGCTCAACGTCCTGCGCCGCCAGCCCGACGACCCCGTTCTGCTGTTCAACGGCCGGGACGGCGAGTGGCGCGCGAGCCTGGTGCCGTCCGGCCGCAAAAGCGCGCACCTCACCGTCGTCGACCGCATGCGGGGGCAGACCGCCCGGCCCGACCTGCACTACCTGTTTGCGCCCCTGAAGAGCGCGCGCCTCGACTATCTCGCCCAGAAGGCGGTGGAGATGGGGGCCGGCACGATCCGGCCGGTGCTGACGCGCTACACGCAGGGCGAACGCCTGAACACCGAACGCCTGCACGCCAACATGATCGAAGCGGCCGAGCAGTGCGGCATCCTCGCGGTGCCGGAGCTGATGGGTGCTGCGCGCCTGCCCGCAGCCCTGGCAGACCTCGCCCCGGACCGGCTGCTCGTCTTCTGCGACGAGGATGCGACGATCGCAGACCCGGTCGCCGCCCTGCGGAACGCCGCCGATTCGACGGCTTCGGTGCCGCTCGCGGTGCTGATCGGCCCGGAGGGCGGCTTCGCGCCGGAGGAGCGCGAGACCATCCTGGCGCGGCCGAACACCGTGGCGCTTTCCCTCGGGCCCCGCATCCTGCGGGCCGACACCGCGATGGTCGCCGCCCTGGCGCTGGTCCAGGGGGTGCTCGGCGACGCCCGGTGAGCGGTCGGCCGGCGTGCGTCTGCACACATCGGCAGCCGTGGGCGACCCAGCCGCGGGGCTTTTGCCGCCCGAAGCGCGGCGGGTGCGCCCGGGCCCGCGTTGTCGGCTCCGA
>CAZZZJ010000117.1:0-5524 GCA_964658355.1 Beijerinckiaceae bacterium | reverse complement strand
AACGTCGACTTCGCGTCCGAGGCGGACATGGTGCGCAAGCTCCGCGCCTCCCTCGCGTTGCAGCCGGTCGCGACCGCGCTGTTCGCGAACTCGCCCTTCACCGATGGTCGCCCGAACGGCTTCCTGTCGCGCCGTTCCGAGATCTGGCGCGACACCGACGCCGACCGCACCGGCATGCTGCCGCGCGCCTTCGACGAGGGCTTCGGCTACGAGGGCTACGTCGATTGGCTGCTCGACATGCCGATGTACTTCGTCAAGCGCGGCGACATCTATCACGACGTCTCGGGCGCCTCGTTCCGCGACCTGATGGCCGGCAAGCTCGCGCAGTTGCCGGGCGAGTACGCCACGGTCTCCGATTGGGCCAACCACGCTTCGACCGCCTTTCCCGAGGTCAGGCTGAAACGCTTCCTCGAGATGCGCGGCGCCGATGTCGGCGATGCCGGCATGATCGCGGCGCAGGCCGCGTTCTGGGTCGGGCTGCTCTACGACGAGGCATCCCTCGATGCGGCCCTCGACCTCGTCTCGGGCTGGAGCGCGAACGAACGGGAAGCCCTGCGCGCCACCGTCCCGCGTCTGGGCCTCGCGACGCCGGTCCCGCGGCGGAGCCTCGGAGCGGTCGCCGCCGAAGCGCTCGCCATCGCCCGCGCCGGCCTCAAGGCACGCGCGCGCCGCGACACCTCCGGACAGGACGAGACGATCTATCTTCAACCGCTGGAAGCGATCGTCGCGGCCGGTCGCTCACATGCCGAGGACAGGCTCGCCGATTACGAGGGACCGTGGAAGCGCTCGGTCGACCCGGCCTTCACGCAGTGCCGGTTCGCGTAGTCTGACGAGCCCCGGACACGATCTCGACCGTGCGCGACCGCACGCGTCAGGGTCGTGGCCGGGCCGGCGCGGGAACGCATGCGGCGCGTGTTCGTTTCTGGGCGTTCATAGCTTCCAACATGGAGATCGCCCGATGACGCGCATCCTCTCCTTGGCGCTGGCCGGCACCACCGCGATCGGCCTCACCGCCGCCCCGTTGAGCGGCGCGCAGGCCGCGCCGCTCCCGGCCCTGAACGCGGGCCAGGTCGGCGGCCCGAACGCCACCATCGACCATGTCCGCTATCGCGGCGGGTATCACGGCGGCTACCGCCGCGGCTTCGGCGGCGGCTACGGCTATCGCCGGAATGCGGCCGGCGCTGCCTTCGCCGGCGCGGCCCTCGGGCTGATCGGCGGCGCGATCGCCGCCAGCGCGGCGCCCCGCTACGGCTACTACGACGACGGTTACTACGGCGCCGGCTACGGCGGATATCCGGCTTACGGGTACGGCGGCGGCTACGGTTATCGTCCGGTCTATGGCGGGTACGGCGCGGATTACGGCTATCCCGGCTACGGCTGGTAGGCGCGCCGCACCGGCTGACAAGCCGCCACCATTGGGTCTATCCACCCCGGCGACGGAGTCTTCCCGTCGCCGGGGCTTCGACATGAGTACCGCACCGCCGGTCGATCTCGATCTCGCCGGACTCAAGTGCCCGCTTCCGGTGCTGCGCACACGGAAAGCCCTGCGGCGCCTGCCGGCTGGCCGAACGCTGCGGGTGACCTGTACCGATCCCCTGGCGTCGCTCGACATCCCGAATCTCGTGCGCGAGGAGGGAGACAGTCTGGAAGCCCTCGATCGGATCGGCGCGGCGACGCGCTTCCTGATCCGCCGGGGCACGGGCACCTGCCCCGGAGACTCCGCGAAGCCGCCTCATTCCTGAACGAACGCCCGCGTAGAACAGCCTCGACGCGGTTCGGGCAGGAAGATCCACAGGCATGGTACCCATCATCCGCGGGACGCGCCTCGTCCACGACGGCTGGGCCCGGTTCCTCGTCGCCGAGGTGACGATGCCGGACGGCACCCGCATCACGCGCGAGATCGAGGATCACGGCCGCGCCGTCGCGGTGCTGCCCTACGATGCCGAGCGCCGCGTCGCGCTGCTTGTCTCGCAGTTCCGGGCTCCGGTCTTCTTCGCCGAGGGGCCCTCGGACATGCTCGAGACGCCGGCCGGCATCCTGGACGAGGGCGAGCCGGAGGATGGTGCACGCCGCGAGGCCTACGAGGAGACCGGCGTCGATCTCACGGTGCTGGAGCGGGTGGTCAGCGCCTGGACCGCACCGGGCATCTCGACGGAGCGGATGGACCTCTTCCTCGCCGCTTTCCGCGCGGCCGACCGCTCCGGACCCGGCGGAGGGCTCGCCGAGGAGAACGAGGCGATCACCGTACATGAGGTCGCGCTCGATGAACTCGCCCGCCGGAGCGACCGCGGCGAGATCACCGACATGAAGACGTTGCTTCTGGTCTTCGCCCTGCGCCTGCGGCACCCCTACCTGTTCTCGGCCGCCTGAGACGACGGCCGCCGACCTCTCGGAAGGGGCGGCCTCAAATCGCCCGAGACGCCGTCAGCGCGCGGTATCCCACCCACTCAACTCCCGTTGGAGCAGCGCGATGAAGCGCCAGGACCGCACGAAGTAGCGGTGGAAGAGTCGGCGGGGCGCGAAGGCGAAGCGAAACGCCCATTCGAGACCCGCGCGCTGCAGCATCTGCGGTGCCCGCGGCACGAGACCCGCAGCGACGCTGACCGCATCGCCGACGGCCAAGACGAGCGGCGTGCCGAGGGCGGCACCCTGGCGGGTGACCCAGATCTCCGAGCGCGGTGCGCCGACGCCCATCACCAGCAGGGTCGTGCGGTGATTGCGGATACGGGCGGACAGCGCACGGCCATACTGCGCATCGTCGTCGAAGCCGAAGGGCGGGACGCAGGTGGCGACGGTGTCCGGCAGGAATCCCGCACGCACCAGCCGGGCTCGGATGGCGTCGGCGACCTCCTCGCGGGAACACACGACGAAGACCCGTTGTCCCTCCGCCGGGCGCCCGAACAGCGCATGCGCGAGGAGGTCGTGACCGGTGACGCGGGCGGCCGGCTGACCGCGCAGCCGCGCGAGCCAGACCAGCGGCGTGCCGTCGAGCGTCCGCGCGGCGGCATTGCCGTAAGCCTCGCGGAAGGCGGCGTTCTCCGAGAGAAGGACGACATGATCGATGTTGGCGGTGACGACGAGGCGCGGCCCGGCCGACGGATGCATGGTCGAGGCCGCAACGATTCCCGCGGCGGGACCGGCCGCGAAGTCGTGACCGAACATCCGCACGCGCCAGGCGGTGCCGACGTCGGTGCCGCGATCCATGGTGAAGTCGGCCGCCGCGGCGGTCGCGTGTCCGAGCTGGCGCGACGACTCGTCACCGTCGGCGTTCCAGGACCGTGCGCCCTCGACCAGCGCGTCGAGTCGCGTCGCCTTCGCACCATCGTCCACGATCCGAACATCTCCGACCTCAAGCATCGGCGGCTCGGAAGCTGCGGGCCGGCACCGCTGCGGCACGGCGCTCGTTCCGGTCGTTGCGCCGGTCGCGGGCGGCCCCGAGCGACAGCGCGATCGCGACGCCCAGCATCATTCCGACGATCAGCGCCACCGGCAGGACGACCTTCGGCGAAGGTGGCCAAGTGCGGCTGCGGGCCGGCACCGCCGGCGAGATGACCCGGACGTTGATGCTGTTCAGGCGCTCCTGCTCGCTCGCCTCGCGAGAGCGGCGGAGATAGGTCTCGTACACGCCGCGGCGCGATTCCAGCGTCCGCTCCAGCTCGCGCAGCCCGACATTGGCGCGGTCGCTCGTGACGGTCTCGGACTTGGCCCGGTCTAGGCTCTTGCGGATCGCCGCCTCGCTCGCCGCCGCGCGATCGTAATCCTTCTGCGTCGTCTCGATGATCCGCTCCTTCTCGCGTTGGATCAGACGCTGCAGGTCGCGCTGCTGCGCGTACTGCTCGGCCATCGCCGGGTGGCGCTCGCCGAGCCGGGTCGCGAGTTCGGCGGTGTTTCGCGAGAGCGTGGCGTATTGCTGGCGGAGTGCCTGCATTTCGAGGGATTGCAACATCTCCGGCAGTGCCGTGCTCGCCTCGCCCGCCTTCATCTTGCGGGCCTGTTCGAGCCGCGAGCGGGCTTCGGCGGTCTTGATCTGCGCCGTCACGAGCTGCTGGTTGAGGTCGCCGAGCTGCTGGTCGGTGAGCAGGCGCCCGCTCGAGGCCACGAGGTTGTTGTCCTCGCGGTACTTCAGGACCTTGCCCTCGGCGAGCTCCACGTCGCGACGGAGGCTCGAGAGGCGGCTGTTCAGCGAATCCGAGGCGCGGCGCGCGGCTTCCGTGCGAGCGCTCGCCTCTTCCGCGAAGTAGGCCTCGCCGATGGCGTTGGCGATCTTGGCGGCCTTCCCGGGATCGCGCGATTGAACCGACACGTCGATCACGAACGTGCGTTCGGCCCGGCGCACCGTCAGCTTGGTCTGGAGGGTGTCGACGGCAACGTTGACCGGGTCGCGGCTGCCGGGCGGCGGCAGCATGCCGAGCGCGGTGCGAAGCCAGACGATCGTCGCATTTTCCGAATCCGGCTTGGCGAATTCGTCGTCGTGATCGAGATCGAGCTTCTCTACCGTACGCCGTAGGACGTTGTCCGACTGGATCACCTTGGTCTGGCTCTCCGCGAGCGACACCCCGCTATCGGCCTGGGGCGTGCGGGCGCTGACGTCGTTCTCGACGACGCGCAGGTCGGACGGGTCGATCAGGATCTGGATGCCGGAGGTGTAGACCGGCGTCAGCAGACCGAGCAGCGCGATCGCGGCGGCGACCATGAACAGGCCGCCGAGAACGATGAAGCTGCCTCCACGCCACAGGCGGCGCAGGATCGTCCGCGGATCGGTCCGGTCCGGGAGACCCCGCAGGGTCACGTCCACCGGCTCGCCGCGCACGGGGGTCGAGAAATCGAACATCGGTCTCTTTCCCTCACCTGTCCGCCGGCTTCCGGGGGCGATCCCATTCCGGGACGGCCCCGTGTCGCCCTGAACCGGAATCGACCGGCGATTGCGGTGTTCGGCGGTGTCTCCGCAATCCGCAGACCACGGGCGAGGACCGATTCTCGACGTAAAACCTTCCATATTCGGTGGGGAACAGGCGCAAACAGCGTTCCTTCGCGAAGCGACACGCTGACATGCTTAACGATTTCGAGCTTCGACGTTCAATACGTAGTGCAACTCACGATTTAGGATTCGCGAGCCTGGGCCCTACGAGATCGTCGGGGCCGTACGCTGACGCGCCTCGATCCAGGTAGGCGCGGAAGCGTTCGGCATCTTGCGCCGCCAGCCGGTTCCAGCGGGCGACGTTCGCGCGCGCATCCATCGCCGCCTTCGCCAGGCGTCCTGTCCGGACAGCCTGCATCACCGATGCGGCGGCGCCCTCGGGATCTCCAGGCTCGATGAATACGCCCGAGAGACCCAGGACCTCGCGGAACACCGCATCATCGGGTGCGACCACCGGCAGGCCGCCATGCTGAACTTCCAGCAGCGGCAGGCCGAGCCCCTCCGCCTTCGAGGTCGAGAGCAGCAGATGGGCGCTGGCGGCGAGCGCGCGCAGCGCGTCGTCGCCGACATAGCCGTGGCAGGTGAGGAACGGCGGCGGATCGTCGA
>CAZZZJ010000116.1:5518-8682 GCA_964658355.1 Beijerinckiaceae bacterium | reverse complement strand
CCGAAGAACTCGCGCACGGCCGCGGCCGCCGGCTTGGCGTTGATCAGGTCCTGCGGCATCACCGTGTCGATGTCGACCTGGGACATCCGCTCGCGGATGGCGCGCTCCATGCGGAGCAGGCCGAGACGGTACTGGTTCTCCATCAGCTCGCCGACCGAGCGCACCCGGCGGTTGCCGAGGTGATCGATGTCGTCGATCTCGCCCTTGCCGTCGCGCAGCTCCACGAGCGCCATGACCACGGCCAGCATGTCCTCCTTGCGAAGCGTGCGGACGGTGTCCTCGGCGTCGAGGTCGAGACGCATGTTCATCTTCACGCGGCCGACCGCGGAGAGGTCGTAGCGCTCGCTGTCGAAGAACAACGAGTGGAACATCGCCTCCGCCGTCTCCAGCGTCGGCGGCTCGCCCGGACGCATGACACGGTAGATGTCGAACAGAGCGCCTTCGCGGGCGGAGTTCTTGTCGACCGCCAGCGTGTTGCGGATGTAGGGGCCGATGTTGACGTGGTCGATGTCGAGCACCGGGATCTCGGCGACGCCGACCTCCTCGAGCGCCTTGAGCAGCTTCTCGGAGATCTCCTCGCCGGCCTCGGCCCAGATCTCGCCGGTCTTCACGTCGACGAGATCCTCGGCGACGTACTGGCCGACGAGATCCTCGTCGGTCGCCTTGAGGAACTTGGTCCCCTTCTCGGCGATCTGGCGGGCGTTGCGGGCGTTGAGCTTCTTGCCGTTCTCGAGCACGACCTCGCCGGACTCGGCGTCGATCAGGTCGACCGAAGCCTTGAAGCCCTTCAGCCGCTCGGCATCGAACGGCACGCGCCACTCGGCGCCGTCGCGGTCGTAGACGACCTTGTTGTAGAACGTCGACAGGATCTCCTCGCCCGACAGGCCGAGGGCGTAGAGCAGCGACGTGACGGGCAGCTTGCGCTTCCGGTCGATGCGGACGTGCACGATGTCCTTGGCGTCGAACTCGACGTCGAGCCAGGAGCCGCGGTACGGGATGATGCGGGCGGCGAACAGGAGCTTGCCCGACGAGTGGGTCTTGCCCTTGTCGTGGTCGAAGAACACGCCCGGCGAGCGGTGCATCTGCGAGACGATGACGCGCTCGGTGCCGTTGACGATGAAGGTGCCGTTCTCCGTCATCAGGGGCATGTCGCCCATGTAGACGTCCTGCTCCTTGATGTCCTTGACCGACTTCGCCGCGGTGTCGGGGTCGACGTCGAACACGATCAGCCGCAGAGTCACCTTGAGCGGGGCCGCGAAGGTGATGCCGCGCTGGCGGCACTCGTCGACGTCGTATTTCGGCTGCTCGAACGTGTAGCGCACGAACTCGAGGAGCGCCGTCGAGGAGAAGTCCGAGATCGGGAACACGCCCCGGAACACGCTCTGCAAGCCCTCGTCGCCGCGGCCGCCCTCGGGCTCGTGCATCATCAGGAACTGGTCGTAGGACGCCTTCTGAACCTCGATGAGGTTCGGCATCTCAGCGACTTCCTTGATCTTGCCGAAGAACTTCCGAATGCGCTTGCGACCGACCAGCGTATTGGCCATGTGACCTCGCTCCACCATCTTCGCGTCCTGGTCGCCCGGGGAAGTTTTGCCAACTCCCGCGCCGGGCCATGGCTCGCGTCCCGCCGGACCGCGCCACCCGAATACATGATCTCGACCGGCTTGTGCCAAGCCTGAACCCGTCTCAGGGTCCGCCGGCCGCCGAAGCGGCCAAGCCCGCGGGTGCGAACACCCGCGGGCTGCGGTGACGGCCGGGTCTCGAAAGAACCGGCCGTGCGGTGACGGGCCGGGTTAGGCCCATCGTCGACTTACTTGAGCTCGACCTTGGCGCCGGCCTTCTCGAGCTGCGCCTTGAGCTTCTCGGCCTCGTCCTTGGTGACGGACTCCTTGACGGCCTTGGGAGCGCCCTCGACCAGGTCCTTGGCTTCCTTGAGGCCGAGGCCGGTGATCGCGCGGACCTCCTTGATGACCTCGATCTTCTTGTCGCCGGCAGCCGTGAGCATGACCGTGAACTCGGTCTGCTCCTCGACGGCGGCGGCCGGACCGGCGGCCGGGCCGGCAGCCACGGCGACGGCGGCGGCGGCCGAGACGCCCCACTTCTCTTCGAGCATCTTGGCGAGGTCGGCGGCCTCGAGAACGGTCAGCGACGACAGGTCGTCGACGAGCTTGGCAAGATCAGCCATGGTGATGATCCTCTAACGATATCGGTGTGAAGGGATGGGTTTGAAAGGGGGAAGCGACGCTCAGGCCGCCTCGTCCTTGGTGGCATAGGCTCCGAACACGCGGGCGAGCTTGGCTGCCGGCGCGTTGACGACCTGAGCGATCTTGGTCGCGGGAGCCTGAACGAGGCCCACGATCTTGGCGCGCAGTTCGTCGAGGGACGGGAGCGAGGCGAGAGCCTTCACGCCGTCCGGGTTCAGAGCGGTCGCGCCCATGGCGCCGCCGAGGATCACGAGCTTGTCGTTGGCCTTGGCGAAATCCACCGCCACCTTGGCGGCCGCGACCGGATCGCTCGAATAAGCGAGCAGGGTCGGGCCCTTCAGGAGGGGCTTGATGGAGGCGACGTCCGTGCCATCGAGAGCGATGCTGGCGAGGCTGTTCTTCGCGACCTGCACGGTGGCGCCGGCCAGCTTCATCTGCGAACGCAGCTTCTGCATCTCGGCGACCGTGAGGCCTTTGTAGTGGGCCACGACGACGACGGCGCTCTTTGCGAACACGCCGTTGAGCGTCGAGACGAGATCAGCTTTTGCTGTCCTGTCCACTGGGGCTCTCTCCGGTTTGAGCGGAACCCGAGAATGGGTCCGCCGGTTGCACGTGCCGCCCGGGACGAAACTTCGGCCTCGACGAAGCCGAAAACGTCCTGGACGACGCTTCACGGCCCTGTCCCCCGGCACGGCCTCCGCGAGGAGTGCGATGCCTAAGGGCTGAGATGGTTCAAACCGATACCTTCACGCCGTCCCTATCGGTCGGGCGCTTCGAAAATGCGGTCTTCCCCGTCTGTGCAGGCTTTGCGGATTAAGCCGGCGAACCGGCACCTGCAGTCTCGGACAGGACATGGCCGGACGCGGCCCTCAGAGGTTTTCACCCCTCAGGTCCTGCCGGCCATCGACGCCCGGTCACCCAGGCGGCGTCTCGATACGGAACCCGACCGGGCGGACGGGT
>CAZZZJ010000116.1:0-5418 GCA_964658355.1 Beijerinckiaceae bacterium | reverse complement strand
AGGGCGTAGCCCGCCGCCGACCAGAACGGCTTGCGGTAATCGGAGAAGATGCCGACCCGCGTGATGATGTTGAACCCGAGGATCAGGCCACGGCGCAGGTTGGTGAAGGTCAGCTTGCCCTTCGTCGGGGTCGTGATTCGATTCGGGTAGGTCGTCGCGCACTGGTGCTTGAACCGCTCGAAGATCTTCTCCGGGTCGTAGGCATGCGCGATGGCCCGGCGCCAGCTCGACACCACCGTGTCGTGCGGGCGCTTGAACAGCACGTTGGATTCGAGGCTGGCATCGTGCAGCAGCCGCCCTTCCTTCTCCAGTCGGTCCCAGAGCGGGGTCTTGGGCAGGGCCTGGAGGATGTTGATCGTCAGGACCGGGATACCGGACTTGTCGATGAAGTCGATCAGGTGCTGCTCGGAGGCATCCGAATCGGTGTCGAGGCCGAGGATGATGCCCGACGTGACCTCGAGCCCGTAGGAGTTCAGCGTCTCGATCGCCCCGTACATCGGCACGGCGGCGTTATGGGTCTTGTCGATGCCCTTGAGCGCCCCTTCCTCCGGAGTCTCGATGCCGACGAAGACGGTCATGAAGTTCGCCTGCCGCATCAGCTCGAGGATCTCGGGCTGCTTGGCCATGTTCAGGGTCGCCTCGCAGGCGAACTGCAGCGGGTAGTCGTTCTTCTTCTGCCATGCGACGAGGTGCGGGAGCATGTCCCGCGTCGCCTTGCGGTTGGCGATGAAGTTGTCGTCGACGAAGTAGACCACGGCCGGATGGCCGGGCTGGCTGATGATCGCGTCGAGCTCGGCGCACATCTGCTCGGGGCTCTTCAGCCGCGGCTGGCGTCCGTAGAGCTGCGGGATGTCGCAGAACTCGCACCGGTAGGGACAGCCCGACGAGAACTGCAGCGATCCGATGAGGTAGCGCTTCAACGGGGCCGCCTCGTAGGCCGGTGCCGGGAAGTCGGAGAGCGGCAGCCGCTCCTTCGTCTCCAGCCGGACCTGGGCCGGCGGCCGCGCCAGGTCGCGGTCGAGGATCGCCACGAGTTCGTCCGTGGCGTCGCCGATCTCGCCCATGTGGAGGTAGTCGAAGTCCGGGTACTTTTCGGGGGCGCCGGACACCGAGGGACCGCCGAGCACCGTCACCTTGCCTGCGGCGTGCGCGCGCTTGGCGATCTCGTGGATCTGCGGCTCCTGGATGTGCATGCCCGACACGAACACCGCGTCGGCCCAGGCGAATTCCTCAGGGGTGGCGCGCTTGATGTTCTCGTCGACGAACCGGCACTCCCAGGTCTCGGGCATGTAGGCCGAGATCAGCAGGAGGCCCTGAGGCGGCATGAAGGCCTTCACGCCGCCCATCAACGGGTAGGCGTGGGAGAATGTCCCGAAGGATGGCGTGTAGGCGGGGAAGACGCACAGGATGCGTCGCTTGGTCTGGACGGAGAGGGTGCATCGCATGGCGCCCTATTTAGCACAGGCACGCGCGATGGCGCCCCCCTTCGATGCGGCAATCTGCATCGTGATGACGGATGTCGCGCGCATTCGCGCAAGGGCCGCCGGATCATTCTCCGCCATCCCGTCGGACGTCCGAAACGACGCGATCGCCCGAGGCCGCCGACGAAAAGAAGCGCCCGGCCGCAGGGGCCGGGCGCTTCGGTCATCGCGTCTCGCTTCGAGGCTCAGGCGCCGAGGACGGAACCCGGCTCGACCTTCACGCCCGGGCCCATCGTCGAGGTGACGGCGATGCGCTGGATGTAGGTGCCCTTGGAGCCGGCGGGCTTGGCCTTGGCCACCGCATCGGCGAACGCCTTGATGTTTTCGACCAGCTTCTGCTCGTCGAACGAGACCTTGCCGATGCCGGCATGGACGATGCCGGCCTTCTCGACGCGGAACTCGACCGAGCCGCCCTTGGCGCCGGCGACCGCGGACTTCACGTCCATGGTGACGGTGCCGACCTTCGGGTTCGGCATCAGGCCGCGGGGGCCGAGCACCTTACCGAGACGGCCGACGAGCGGCATCATGTCCGGGGTCGCGATGCAGCGATCGAACTCGATCTTGCCGCCCTGGACGATCTCGAGGAGGTCTTCCGCGCCGACGATGTCGGCGCCCGCTGCCCGAGCGTCGTCCGCCTTGGCGCCGCGGGCGAACACCGCCACCCGCACGGTCCGGCCGGAGCCGTTGGGCAGGTTGCAGACGCCGCGGACCATCTGGTCGGCGTGGCGCGGATCGACGCCGAGGTTCATCGAGACTTCGACGGTCTCGTCGAACTTGGCGGTGGCCTTGGCCTTCACCATCGCGATCGCCTCGGCGAGGCCGTAGAGCTTGGTCGGGTCGATGCCCTCGCGGGCGGCGCGGATGCGCTTGCCTTCGTGTGCCATGGTGCCCTCCCCTTACGCCGTGACTTCGAGGCCCATGGCCCGCGCGGAGCCACGGATCATCGCGACGGCGGCGTCAACCGAATCGCAGTTCAAGTCGGGCATCTTCTTCTCGGCGATCTCGCGAAGCTGCGCCTCGGAGACCTTGCCGACGTTGGAGCCGGGCTTGCCGGGGGTCTTGGAGCCGGAGGCCGGCTTCTTGCCGATCTTCAGGCCCGCGGCCTTCTTCAGGAAGAAGGTGACCGGCGGCTGCTTCATTTCGAAGGTGAAGCTGCGATCCTGGTAGGCCGTGATCACGACCGGGATCGGGGTCCCCTTCTCGATCTGCGCGGTCTTCGCGTTGAAGGCCTTGCAGAATTCCATGATGTTGAGGCCGCGCTGACCGAGCGCGGGGCCGATCGGCGGCGACGGGTTGGCGGCGCCGGCCGGGACCTGAAGCTTCACGTAGCCCGTGATCTTCTTCGCCATGGGACTGCTCCCAAATGATTGCGCGCCGCCGGGCTGCCTGAGGCTCGGTCGGACGGGCGGTTGCAGGTCGCGGTGCGGACCGTTTGGCCCCGGCGGCGAACCGGGCGGGCCTCCCGCGTGTGGTGCCGTCGACGGATCACTCCGCGATGGCGGTCTTCGCGACCGACGCTTTCACACCGATCGGAAACGATCGATCAATCGATGTCGATTGATCTCGACGTCTGAAAATCAGGCCTTCTCGACCTGGGCGTATTCGAGCTCCACCGGCGTGGCGCGGCCGAAGATCGACACGGCGACCTTCAGGCGCGAGCGGCTCTCGTCGATCTCCTCGACGGTGCCGTTGAACGAGGCGAACGGACCGTCGGCGACGCGGACCGTCTCGCCGATCTCGAAGGAGATCGAGGGCTTCGGACGGTCGACGCCCTCGGCCACTTGGCCCTTGATCCGCTCGGCCTCCGCATCCGGGATCGGCACCGGCTTCGACTTGTCGGCCCCGAGGAAGCCGGTGACCTTGGGGGTGTTCTTGATGAGGTGGTAAACCTCGTCGGTCAGGTCGCACTTCACCAGCACGTAGCCGGGGAAGAACTTGCGCTCGGCATCGACCTTCCGGCCTCGACGGACCTCGACGACCTTCTCGGTCGGGACCATCACCTCCTCGAAGAGGTCCATGAGCCCACGCTGGGCGGCCTGATCCTTGATGGACTGGGCGACCTTGTTCTCGAAGTTCGAGTAGGCGTGGACGATGTACCAGCGCTTCGACACGGTTCTGATCGACTCCTGAGCGTTCGGACGGGCCGACGGCCCGAGGACGATATGTGTTGGCTTACAGACCCAGGATCAGGCCGACGAGATAACGAAGGCCCTGGTCGACCACCGTGAAGAACAGGCTCGCGACGACCACCATCACGAACACCATGATCGTGGTGACCGTGGTCTCCTTGCGGGTCGGCCACGTGACCTTGCGGCCCTCGTCGCGCACCTGCCCAAGGAATTCCAGCGGTCCGACGCGCTTCGGCGCGGGCCGAGCGGGCGGCGTGTTGCGCTGCGGCGGCTGGGTGGCCGCGCCGCGAACCGGGCTGCGCGCCGGATCGGCCTTCTTGGTCGCTTCGTTCGATGCCATGGCGTCAGGAACCGGGTTTCGAGAATGACGACGGGTCCGGCGGCTCGTCGAGGAGCCCGAACCGACAGTCGCCATCGATCTCGGAGTGGGCACGCTCTAGCGCAAGTCGCCGGGGTTGTCGACTGTCGCGACGCTGCGCAAGTATGAGGAGCGTGTAGCAGGAGACTGGCAGGAGTGGAGGGACTCGAACCCGCAACCTCCGGTTTTGGAGACCGGCGCTCTGACCAGTTGAGCTACACTCCTAGCGTTTCGCCAAATGCCCGATCGGGCGCCGGGATGCAAGGGCCGGCGGTGTGGGAAATGCGTCAGCGGCCATGATCGGCCCGCTCCGCCGCCGTCAGGGGGCGCAATCCCGTGCGGTCCGCATGGAATAGCTCGTCGCTGCGGCCGTAGGGTCCCTTTCGCAGCCGATCGCGCACCTCCGCGGCGAAGGAGATGCGAGCCTTGCTGTCAGCGGGCCACGCCATGAGCAGGTCGCGGGTCGGGATCGCGACGGTGATGCCGTCCGCCTTCAGCGCGTTCCGGATCCGCTCGAGATAGCTCGGCAGCATCAGGCGGGCGGCGTCGTAGTTGTCGTCCGTGTTCGTCATCGCGAAGATGGGCGTGCCGTCGGCGACCGCGAGCGCGAACGCGGCGTCCTTCGAGGCCTCGGCGAGGTTGGCCAGCGCTGGACCCTCGATGGCGATTTGGATCGCGGCGGCGTCGACGCCCCACGTATCGAGCATGGGCCGGGTCAGGTAGCGCATCCGGTCCGTCCCATCGATGACGTAGGCCACGACCAGGGTCTCGGAGAAGGTGCGCGTGGCGAGGTCGGGCACCTGGCGCAGGATGTCGCGCGGCAAAAGCTGGATGCGCAGTTGCGCGCGCACGGCCGCGAGGCTCGGCTCGTCGGACGACGGCGGCGCGTCCACGGCCTTCAACGCGGTGGCGAGATGCGCCTCGATCATCCGGCGGCGCGCGTCGCCGGTGAGCGGGGCGACTTGCGGATACAGGTTGGTGAGGGCGATCGTGCTGCCTCCGAACAGGATCTGCTTCGGATCGGGGTCGGGGAGAATCTCGGCCCCGGGCCGGATGGCCCGCAGGACGGCCGCCACCTCGGCGCGGAAGCGTCCGTCGCTGAGGGCGTCGGCGCGGGCCGGGCGGATCAGGATCGCACTCGCGGCGGTGGCGAGCAGCAGGCGGCGTGTCGGCCACGGAAATCCGGTGAAGGTGTTCATTCCTGGGGCTCCGCCGTACATCGCGGGAGCCAGGAAAATAAACCGACGACCCCGTGTCAAGCTCCGGAGCCGGCTGGACTGAGGGAACGCCGATTTCCGGCGGTGAGGACGAGTCTGATCTCCGATTCCACCGCCTCGGCGACGCAAAACGGCCGGCGGAGACCGCCGGCCGTGCCGAATCGCTCGAGCGACTTAGGCGTTGATGGCGGCGACGACGCCGGCGCCGACGGTGCGTCCGCCCTCGCGGATGG
>CAZZZJ010000115.1:0-8781 GCA_964658355.1 Beijerinckiaceae bacterium | reverse complement strand
GTGGTGTAGTGATCGAATCGTCCGACGATGAGATCGGTCGGCACCTCGCGCAGGTGCTCGAGCCCGGCATGGGTCCGCTCCACCTCGCGGCCGAAGGCCTCGCCTTCCGGCGTCGGGACCGCGCTGCCGTGACCGCGCACGAACAGGGCGAAGCCGAGGTCGCGCTCCAGCTGCGCGACCGCGCGGCTCACATGCGGCTGGCCGATGCCGAGGGCGTCGGCCGCCCGGGTCATCCCGCCGTGGCGCAGCACGGCGCGGAACAGGTCGAGATGGGCCGGATTCATCATGCCCCATTCGCATGGACAGGCGACGATCGGACATTTGACGACATGGCGCCACGATGGTTGTCAAGGCCGGCACGCTGCGGCGGCGCCTTGCGGGAGAGACGATGCGATGCGGACGCGCTCGGCGGGCTGGGGCAGCGGGCTCCTCGGCGTGATCATCTTCAGCGCCTCGCTGCCGGCGACCCGCGTGGCGGTCGCCGGCTTCACGCCGCTCTTCCTCACCGCGGCCCGCGCCGCCATCGCCGGCCTGCTCGGTGCGGCGCTGCTGTGGGCGTTCCGCGCCCCACGGCCGCTTCGGCGCGACATCGGCCCGCTGGCGGTGGTCGGGCTCGGCGTGGTGATCGGGTTTCCGCTGCTCACCGCGCTCGCGCTCCGGCACGTCACCGCGGCGCATTCCATCGTGTTCCTCGGCCTGCTGCCGCTGGCGACGGCCCTGTTCGGGGTGCTGCGCGGCAACGAGCGGCCGGGCCCCGCCTTCTGGCTGTTCTCCGGCCTCGGCAGCCTCGCGGTCGCCGGGTTCGCGCTGGCGCAGGGCGGTGCCGGGTCGCCGGCCGGCGACGGCCTGATGCTGGCCGCGATCCTGCTTTGCGGCCTCGGCTATGCCGAGGGCGCGGCCCTGTCGCGCCGGCTCGGCGGCTGGCAGGTGATCTCCTGGGCGCTGGTGCTGTCCCTGCCGCTCACCGTCGCGCTCGCGCTCGCGACCCTGCCGCAGCGGTGGGACGTCGGCTGGCCGGCCTGGGCCGGGCTGGCCTACGTCTCGGTGTTCAGCATGCTCGTCGGCTTCGTGTTCTGGTATCGCGGCCTGGCGCTCGGCGGCATCGCCGGCGTCGGGCAGCTGCAGCTGCTGCAGCCGTTCCTCGGCCTGGCCCTGGCCGCCCTCCTGCTGCGCGAGCCGGTGGCGCCCGGCATGCTGCTCGCCACCGGCGTGGTCGTCCTCTGCGTGGCGGGCGCCAAGCGCCATGCCTGACGGGCTTGCGATACTGTTGGCGATGGCGGCCGGCGCTGCCGTCGTCGTGCAGCAGGGCCTCAACGCGCACCTCCGAGCGGCGCTCGGCTCGGCGGCATGGGCGGGCGCCGCCAGCTACGCGGTCGGCTTGGCCGGCATGGTGTTGCTGGTCGCGGCCCGGCGCGATCCCCTGCCGTCGCCCGGAATCCTGGCGCGTATTCCCTGGTGGGCCTGGGGCGGCGGCGGCTTCGGCGCGCTGTTCGTCGGCCTCGCGATCGTCCTCGTGCCGCGGCTCGGAGCCGCCCCCTTCATCGCCCTTCTCGTCGCCGGGCAGATGTTCGCCGCCGTGGCGTTCGACCATGTCGGCTGGCTCGGTCTCGCTCCGCGGCCGGTCGATGGGACGCGGGCGCTGGGCATCGCGCTGCTGGTCGGCGCGGTGGTGCTGATCCGGCGCTGACACGACCGTTCCGACAGCGACGTCAGGCGGCGTTGGCGTTCGCGATGGCGCTGCCGGTGGCTTCTGCGATCGGCTGGAAGGCTTTGACGAGGTCCGGGTCGACCTTGCCGGCCATGCCCCGGAGGATGTCGTAGGCGGCCTCGCCGGAGAGCGGGCGCTTGTAGGGCCGCCGCTCGATCAGCGCCCCGAAGATGTCGCAGACCGTGATCAGGCGCACCAGATCCGGAATCCGGTCGCCGCTCAGCCCGTCCGGATAGCCGGATCCGTCGAGCGCCTCGTGGTGGGAGCGCACCACCGCGAGCATGGCGGCCGGGTAGTCCTGGCCCCGCAGCATGTCGAGGCCGAGCACCGGATGGGTCCGGATCACCGCCATCTCCGCCTCGTCGAGCCGGCCCGGCTTGTTGAGGATCGCGAGCGGGATGCGGGCCTTGCCGAGATCGTGCAGGAGCGCGGCCTGGGTGAGGTCGCGGCAATCCCGCGCGCGCAGGCCGAGATGCCGGGCAAAGCCCGCGGCGAGCCCCGCGACCAGCAGGCAGTGCTGGTGCGTCGCGTCGTCGAACTTCCAGACCACGTCGAGCCAGCCCCGGATGTCGGCCTTGTTGAGGGCGCCGATCACGAGTTCCGCGCCCGCCGCCGCCATCGATGGCTCCGGGCACCCGCCGGCACGGCCGAGGTCGAAGATCCGGGCCATCGCGGTGTCGGCCTCGGCGATGGCGGTGCGCACCGCCGCGCGGTCGTCGATCGGCGCGATGGCGCACAGGGTCGGCACGAGATCCCGCACCACCGCGTCGGCCGTGATCGTGCGGGTCGCGCCGAGCGCCTGCGCCTGCACGCGCGCGCGGGGCGTGTCCTCGTGGAGCACGCAGAGGAAGGGAACGCGCCCGGAACCGAGCCGATGCATGTACTTGTGCAGGCCGGACACCTGGAGCGAATGGGCGAGCGAGGCGTCCCCGACCACGGCGACGACATCCGACAGGTCGGGCACGTTCCGGGCCTGAAACGGATCCAGCAGGTCGACCACCAGCGGCTCGCCGAGCGCCCGGATTTGCCCGGCGAGCCTCCGGCCGCGCTCGGGCTGATCGGTGAGGACCAGGATCGTCGTCATGAATGCGCTTCGTCGCCCTTATTTTGCCCTTGCGAGCATCATGGGCGCCAATTCTCACCACCGAATAAACTATTCGCGACTGGAACGGGCAAAAACGCCCGCCGTTCACTTGCCGATAGGGCGGCGTATGGAGACGCTCGGCCCGTGGGCTGTCGCGTCAAAACGCCGCATCGGAGGGAATCGGCGACGGGCCGGGCTCCGCCGAGCGGCCGGCCATCGATCGTCTTAGGTCCCCGCATCCGGGACCGTGCTGCAGCCTGCGGGACGGGCGACCCTGCGGCAGCCGGAGCGGCGCGTATCCGGCAACGGTCGGTTCGGGAATGCCCGCGATCCGGGGCGCGGCGAGACGCGCGACGGCCCGCCGGAAGGTCAGGCGGCCGTCGACCGCGTGCGACCGGCGCCCCACGGGCCGCAGACCCGCGCATCCCCGGGGCGCCCGGACATCCTGCCGCGGGCAACCTCCCGGCACGGGTCGGGGCAGGGATCGCGGCGGCCGTCGCAACCGAGGCCGCGCGGCATCCGATCCGCCCCGCCCCGCATCGCGGCGCGGAGGGCGGGAGCGGGGGACGCCGGTCGCCCCCCGCCGCGTCCGGTCAGGCGATGTACTGCGCGCCGTTGATCGTCAGGGTCGAGCCGGTGATGAAGCCCGAGTCCTCGGCCGCGAGGTACTCCACCGCGCGGGCGATCTCCTCGGCCTCGCCCAGCCGTCCCACGGGGATCGTCGAGATGATCTTGTTGCGCACGTCCTCGGGCACCGCCATGACCATGTCGGTGGCGATGTAGCCGGGCGCGATCACGTTGACGGTGATGCCCTTCGCGGCGCTCTCCTGGGCCAGCGCCTTGGCGAAGCCGATCACGCCGGCCTTCGCCGCCGAGTAGTTGGCTTGGCCGATCTGGCCCTTCTGGCCGTTGATCGACGAGATCAGGATGATGCGGCCGAAGCCCCGGTTGCGCATGCCCTCGATGACCGGCCGGGTGACCGTGAACGCCGAGTCGAGGTTGGTCTTGATGACCGCCTGCCACTTCTCGAAGCTCATCTTGTGGAACAGGCCGTCGCGGGTGATGCCGGCGTTGTTGACCAGCACGTCGACCGGGCCGACCTCGGCTTCGACCGCCTTGATGCCGGCCTCGCAGGCGGCGAAGTCGCCGACGTCGAACTTGAACACCGGGATGCCGGTCTCGGCCTTGAAGGCTTGAGCCGCCTCGTCGTTGCCGCCGTAGTTGGCCGCGACCTTGTAGCCCTTGGCCGCCAGGCCCTTCGAGATCGCCGCGCCGATGCCGCGGGTGCCGCCGGTGACGAGGGCGACGCGTTGCTGAGCCATGGTTTCCTCCAGTTTCTTGAGATGTTCTGGGTCGCGATCGGGCCGGCGCGACGGCGTCGCCCCCGGCCCGCGGATGGTGCCGTCATGCCGCGTGCGGATGGCGTCCGCACGCGAAATGTTTTGCCCTTGGCCTCAAGACGGATTTGCCTCTCGAGGCGGCGTCCGCTCAGGCGCGCTCGATGCACATGGCGACGCCCATGCCGCCGCCGATGCACAGCGTGGCGAGGCCCTTCTTGGCGTCGCGGCGCTTCATCTCGTGCAGCAGGGTGACGAGGACGCGGGCGCCCGAGGCGCCGATCGGATGGCCGATGGCGATGGCGCCGCCGTTGACGTTCACCTTGGCCTCGTCCCAGCCCATGTCCTTGTTCACCGCCAGCGCCTGAGCGGCGAAGGCCTCGTTCGCCTCGATCAGGTCGAGGTCGGCGGGCTTCCAGCCGGCCTTGTCGAGCGCCTTCCGCGAGGCCGGGATCGGACCCGTGCCCATGATCTTCGGGTCGACGCCGGCGGTGGCCCACGACTTGATCGTGGCGAGCGGGGTGATGCCGCGGCGCTCGGCCTCGGAGGCCGACATCAGCACGATCGCCGCCGCGCCGTCGTTGAGGCCCGACGCGTTGGCGGCCGTCACCGTGCCGTCCTTGGAGAAGGCGGGCTTGAGCTTGGCCATGGCCTCGACGGTGGCGCCGTCGCGGATGTACTCGTCGGTGTCGACCACCACGTCGCCCTTGCGGCCCGGGACAGTGACGGGGGCGATCTCCTCCTTGAAGCGGCCCTCCTTCCGGGCGGCCTCGGCCTTGTTCTGCGATGCCGTCGCGAACTGGTCCTGCTGCTCGCGGGTGAGCTGGAAGGCCTGGGCCACGTTCTCGGCGGTGGTGCCCATGTGGTAGCCGTTGAAGGCGTCCCAGAGCCCGTCCTTGATCATGGTGTCGACGAGCTTCACGTCGCCCATCTTCTGGCCGCCGCGCAGGTACTGCGCGTGGGGGCTGAGCGACATCGACTCCTGGCCGCCGGCGACGATGACGGTGGCGTCGCCGTTGGCGATCTGCTGCATGCCGATGGCGACGGTGCGGAGCCCCGAGCCGCAGACCTGGTTGACGCCCCAGGCGGTGGCCTTCTCGGGGATGCCGGCGGCGATGGCGGCCTGGCGGGCCGGGTTCTGGCCGGCGCCGGCCGTGAGCACCTGGCCGAAGATCACCTCGTCCACGTCGTCCGGGGAGACGCCGGCGCGCTCCAGCGCCGCCTTGATCGCCACCTTGCCGAGCTCGTGCGCGGGCACCGTGTTGAACGCGCCGCCGAACGAACCAACCGCCGTGCGCGCCGCACCGACGATGACGATGTCTTCGCTTGCCATCTGACGTGTCTCCTCTGATCGGCCGGCGCGTCTTGGCATTCGCGCGCTCGCTGAAGGGCCGTTCCCTCGGATGAAGGGCCTCGCTCGAACGAAGTCAAGAAGGCGGACGGGGCGGGCGTGACGCTTGAGCGCGACTGCCCCTTCGCGCCCGTCCGGCGCGGCGATCCCGAAGGATGCATTATTCCGCGGGAAAAGGCGCCAGATTGCTGTTTTCGTCGCCGGCTGAAAGCCTTAAGGTCGGATCCGGCGCGTGGGCGGCCTCCGGCGGCGGGGGTCAGGCCGTGGTCGTCGCGCGATCGGGGAGAGGCCGCAAAGATGGCGGACAGCGTCAAGGCACACCAGACCGTCATCAAGAAGTACGCCAACAGGCGCCTTTATCACACCGGCACCTCGACTTACGTCACCCTCGAGGACCTCTCGACGATGGTGCAGAACGGCGAGGACTTCGTCGTCTACGACGCCCGCACCAGCGACGACATCACCCGCTCGGTGCTGACGCAGATCATCTTCGAGCAGGAGAACAAGGCCGGCGCCGACAACCTCCTGCCGGTGGCGTTCCTGCGCCAGCTGATCCGCTTCTACGGCGACAGCATGCGCACGATGGTGCCGAGCTTCCTCGAATTCTCCATGGCGAACTTCGCGCGTGATCAGGACGGCCTGCGCGAGAAATTCTCGACCGGATTCGGCTCCTCGGCGTTCCAGAGCGCGATCGAGCAGCAGGTGCGGGCCAATATGGGCTTCTTCGGCGACGCCATGAAGATGTTCACCGGCTTCACCCCGCCCGGCCCGCCGAACGCCAACATCCATGCCGGGCAATCGACGGTCCCCGCCCAGCCCGCCGCCTCCGGCACCGACCTCGACGACCTCAAGCGCCAGATGATCGCGATGCAGGAGCGCCTCGAAGCGCTCGCGAAGAAGTAGGGCCCCGGGGGAGGGCGCGACCTCCGCTTCATGGCCCGCCCCGCCAACCGGGGCTTTTGCTGCGCCGCCCCGGGATGACGGGGTCGGATCGGCAGGAGCGATGCCGGCCCCGATAAAAGGTTGACGAACCGTTAACATCGGCCCCACCCTTGCAAAACCCGTCCAGGCCGGACCGGAGATGCGGGCGATGGTGCAGATCGGGACAGTCGGGCGTGTCGGCACGGCACGGCCCGCGGGGCGGATGGCGGAGGCTGCGCCGCGGCGGGCGGAGCCGTCCCGCGCCCTGGTGGCGCTCGATGGCGGCCGGGCCGAGCCGCGGCCGGACGAGCCCGGTCAGGACGCGCCACGACGGAAGGCCCACGGCGGCACGCGGCCGCTCGCAGGCTTCCTGACTCAGATGATCGTCGACGCCGACCCGACCCTGCGGCCGTCGCGGCTGGAACGCACCGGGATCGCGGCCGCGCGCTACGCCGAGACGGCGCGGCGCACGGCCTGATCCCGAGAGAGCCCGATCAGGCCTCGGTCGACTTGACCGTGAGCACCTGGCGGCCGCGATACATGCCCGTCTTCAGGTCGATGTGGTGGGGGCGGCGCAGCTCGCCCGAATCCTTGTCCGTCACGTAGGTCGGCGCCTTGAGGGCGTCGGCCGAGCGGCGCATGCCGCGGCGGGAGGGGGAGGTCTTGCGCTTCGGAACGGCCATGACGGGAAATCCTTGCGGTCTGGCGCCAAAGCGGCGCCCGGGCGTCTCCCGATCGGGATCGCCTCGCGCACCGCTCGATACGGAGATTCGAAGGCGCGCTTATAGCGACGGCGGGCGGGCATGGCTAGGGGGCGTGCGCGCCCACGAGGGCGATGTCGGCGCGACCGTCGGGCCCGCGAAGCCGGATGCGGGACGATCCGTCCGGATGCGGCCGCACGACCTGCGCCAGAAGACCGACCGCCCGCGGCGAAGGCGTCGCGCTGCGACGGGAAACTCGGCCGGCCGCAGAATTCTTTGAACCTTTTCCACGCCTCGGCCCGTTACGCTTGCGGTCGACCGGCCCGTTCGCAGCGCGATCGGCGTGGTCTGCTGTTCAAACCCGGCCGGCGCGTGGGTGACACCGAGCAAGGCCGCACGATGGGTGTGCGGTCCGTTGAGAGAGAACACGTTCGATGGAATCGGCCGACGCATGGCGCCAGACCGGCCGCCTGGACACCGAGCAGGGAAAGGGCGATCCGTTCGCCGCCGCCGTCCGCGCCACGCGGATGGCGATGATCATCACCGATCCGCGCCAGGCCGACAACCCGATCGTGTTCGTCAACGACGCGTTCCTGCGGATGACCGGCTACGAGCGCGACGAGGTCATGGGCCGGAACTGCCGGTTCCTGCAAGGTCCCGACACGGATCGCGGCGCCGTCGCGCTGATCCGCGACGCGGTGACGGCGGGACGCGACATCTCCATCGACATCCTGAACTACCGCAGGGACGGGACGTCGTTCTGGAACGCGCTGTACCTCAGCCCGGTGGTCAACGAAGAGGGCGCGGTGCCGTTCTTCTTCGCCTCGCAGCTCGACGTGACGGACCGCATCGACGCCCACATCAAGGTGCAGCAGGAGAAGGACCACTTCGAGGCCGAGGTGGCGCGGCGCACCCACGACCTCAGCCAGGCGCTCGCGACCCAGACCATGCTGGTCCACGAGGTCGACCACCGGGTCAAGAACAACCTCCAGATGATCGCGGCCCTGCTCGCAATGCAGACCAAGGCGATCACCGATCCGTCGGCGCGCGCGGCGATGGAGATGATGCTCACGCGGGTCGAGGCGCTCGGCATCGTGCACCGGCGGCTCTACCAGTCGAACGACGTCGAACGCTTCGATGTCGCCGAGTTCGCCCGCGACCTCGCCACCGACCTGGTGCGCGGCTCCGGCCGCGAGGGCATCCGCCTGCACCTCGACCTCGAAGCGGTGGAGGTTCCGGTCTCCAAGGCGCCGCCCGTCGCGCTGATGATGAACGAGCTGATCACCAACGCGCTCAAGCATGCCTTCCCCGACGACCGGTGCGGCCGGCTTTCGGTGACGGTCGCGCCGGATGGAAAGTATTTCACCATCCGGATCGCCGATGATGGTATTGGAATGCCGGTCGAGGTGATGGAAAAACGGTCCTTCGGCAAGCGCCTCATCGGAACCCTGTGTCGACAATTGAATGCCAGCATCGCCTGGCAGTCGAACGACCCGGGGACCACGGTCAACATACGCCTGCCGCGCGAGACGGCAGACAGTTCGGAGACGATGTGAGTGAACCGCTGCGGATCGTGGTCGTGGAGGATGAGGCCCTCATCCTGATGCAGATCGAGACGATGCTCGAGGAGGCCGGGCATCACGTGGTGGGCACCGCGATGACCGCCGCCGAGGCCATCG